>JAJDDL010000075.1 GCA_029260335.1 Phycisphaerales bacterium
TTCCAGGCGGCCATTGGCGACCTGATCGATGCCTATCGCACCGCCGGGCACATCGCCGCCAAGCTCGATCCTTTCGGCCGAACCAACGAGCCGCCGCCCAACCTCGCCTTGGAACACCATGGCTTGAGCGAGGCCGACTACGACCGCACCGTCGATGCCACCAATGTCGGGCTCGATGGCGAGGTCACTCTGAGGGCCCTCGAGGCCCACCTCAAGGAACGCTATTGCGGCTCCATCGGCGTCGAGCTCTCCCACGTGACCAACGACGAGGAACGCCAGTGGCTCCTCGATCGCTTCGAACGCGGCGTTGACCGCTCGCCCCCGACCAAGGGTGAGCAGATGCACCTGCTCAATCAGCTACTCAACTCCGAGCACTTCGAGCGATTCCTGGGCAAACGCTACCCGGGCGACAAACGCTTCAGCCTCGAGGGCTCTGAGACCCTCATCCCCCTGCTCGATCGCATCCTCGAGCACGCCACCGATCTCGGCGTCGAGGAGTTCGTCATCGGCATGGCCCATCGCGGCCGGCTCAACGTCCTCAATAACATCCTCGGCAAGTCCCACGAGCAGATTTTCACCGAGTTTGAGGACTCCTGGGATATCGATTTCGCCGACGGCGGCGGGGACGTCAAGTACCACCGGGGCTACTCGGGCGAGCGCACATTTCAGAACGGCAAGAGGCTCCACCTGGCGCTCGCGTCCAACCCGAGCCACCTCGAGTTTGTCAACGGGCTTGTCCTGGGCCGCTGTCGGGCCAAGCAACGCTTGCGGGGTGATGTAGATCGAAGACGCGTCGTCCCGTTGCAGATCCACGGCGACGCCGCGCTCCCGGGCCAGGGGGTTGCCGCCGAGGCGTTGAATCTCTCGCAACTGGATGGCTACTCGGTGGGCGGCGAAATCCACGTCGTCATCAACAACCTCATCGGGTTCACGACCTCGCCCGCCGACTCGCGCTCGACGCGTTATTGCACGGATATCGCCAAGTTCATCGAGGCGCCGATCCTGCATGTAAACGCCGAGGATCCCGAGGCCGCGATTGCGTGTGCCCACTTCGCGATCGAGTATCGCCAGAAGTTCCAAAAGGACTTCTTCATCGACCTGGTCTGCTATCGCAAGTACGGGCACAACGAGCAGGACGAGGCGATGTTCACCCAGCCCCTCCTCTACTCGCTCATCAAGGATAAGCCCTCGGTCCTCTCCACGTACGCCCAGGAGCTGTTTGAACGCGGCACCATCAACGATCAGGACATGGAAGCCATCCGCCAGAACCTCAACGAAGCGCTCAACGAGGCCCAGCGGATCGCGAAAGAGAAGCCGCACGATCCGACGATCGATCCCGGCAGTGCCCGCTGGTCTGGCGTTCGGCACGAATTCATCCATGAGAAGGCCGAGACCGCCGTGTCCGAGGTGGCGCTCCAGGAAGTTGCCCAGGCGCTTGCTACGGTCCCTGAGGGATTCAAGGTCCACAAGAAGCTCGAGCGATTGCTCAACGATCGCGGTGAGCTGCTCAACACCCGCGCCATCAGCTACGCCGACGCCGAGAGTCTCGCGATCGGCACGCTCCTCATCGAGGGCTACCCCGTCAGGCTGACAGGCCAGGATTCTGGTCGCGGCACGTTCAGCCATCGGCACGCGATGATCTACGACCAGGAGACCGGCGAGCCCTTCGTGCCGCTAAACAACATTCGCACGAACGCCGTGATCACCGACATGCGCGACGGACCGATCGCCTCGCCTGACACCCAGGCTCGCTTCTGCGTCCACGACAGCCCGCTCTCTGAGGCCTCGGTGCTCAGCTATGAGTACGGCTACTCGCTCGCCGATCCCAACATGCTCGTCATGTGGGAAGCGCAGTTCGGCGACTTCAACAACGGTGCGCAGGTCATCATCGACCAGTTCATCGCCAGTGCCGAGATGAAGTGGCAGCGATGGACGGGCCTCACGCTCCTGCTCCCGCACGGCTACGAGGGCGCTGGCCCCGAGCACTCCTCGGCACGCCTCGAACGCTTCTTGCAGCTCTTCGGCGACGACAACATGCAGATCGTCTACCCCTCGACCGCTGCCCAGACGTTCCACATGTTCCGCCGGCAGATGAAGCGTTCGTTCCGCAAGCCCCTGATCGTCATGACACCCAAGAGCATGCTCCGCACACCGACGAGCACGCTCGACGAGCTCACGACCGGCACGTTCGAGGAGATCCTCGACGACCGCGCATTCACGCGCGATGGGCAGGATCCCAGCACCGTCAAGCGCGTCGTGCTCGCGACCGGCAAGATCGCCCACGAGCTCCACCAACGACGCGATGCCCGGGAGGACTACTCGACCGCGGTCATCCGCCTTGAGCAGATCGCGCCGCTCCACATGGAGAATCTTCAGGCAGCTCTGAATCGCTATCCCAAGAGCGCCACGGTCTGCTGGGCCCAGGAAGAGCCCCGCAACATGGGCGCCTACCTGTTTGTTGCAGATCGGCTCCGTCAGGCGTGGGCCCAGGCCGACAGCAGGTTTATTGATCTGACCTACATTGGTCGCGAAGAAAGCGCAACGCCCGCGTCGGGGTCCAAGAAGCTCGACCGCCACCAGCAAGAGAGCATCCTGTCAGAAGCCGTCGGACCCGCGCCCAAGAAGACGGGCAAGAAAGAAAACTCTAAGCCGACTTCCATGTCCGCCGCCTAAGGAAACCCATGCCGACCGACATCGTCATCCCGACCGTTGGCGAGTCCGTAACCGAAGGCGTCATCGCCGCCTGGCTCAAGCAAGACGGTGAGTGGGTCGACCAGGACGAGACCGTCCTGGAACTCGAGACCGACAAGATCACCGTCGAACTCCCGGCCCCGGCCTCAGGCATCGTCAAGCAAGGCGCAGCCGAGGGCGACACCGTCGACGTCGGCGCATCTGTTGGCAGCATCGACGAGTCCGCGTCCAAGCCCGCAGGGAGCGCGAGCACCGCTCAAAAGGCCGAATCCGGTGAGGCCGGCAAAGCCGCGACCGCAGTCGCGCCCCCGCCCGCTGCACCGCCGCCGGCCAAGTCGCCCGCAGCCGCCAAGCCCGCGACCCCCGCGCCGACGTCCAATGGCGACCTCCGCGCCACGCCTCTGGCCCACAAGGTCGCAAGCGAGTATGGCGTCAACCTCCACGACATCCAGCCCACAGGCCCCGGCCAACGCATACGCGAGCAGGACGTGCTCGCATACGTCCAATCACACAAGGACGGCGCGGCCTCGGGCTCCGTTCCCGCCGCGGCTCCCGCTAGCTCGCGCAACAGCACACGCGAGCGCATGAGCCCCTTGCGTCAGCGCATCGCCAGCCGCTTGGTTGAGGCCCAGCAGACCGCCGCGATGCTCACGACCTTCAACGAGTGCGACATGACCGCCGTCATGAGCCTCCGCAAGAAGTACAAGGAAGCCTTCACCAAGAAGCACGAGATCAATCTCGGCTTCATGGGCTTCTTCATCAAAGCCGCGTGCAGCGCCCTGCAGGCCTACCCCAAGGTCAACGCGTTCATCGTCGAGCAAGACGGCAAGCCCGCGGTCGAGACCCACAACTATTGCGATGTCGCCGTCGCCGTCAGCACGCCCAAGGGTCTCACGGTCCCGGTCATCCGCAGTGCCGAGAAACTCGGTTTTGCCGGCATCGAGGGCACCATCAAAGACCTCGCCATCCGCGCACGCGACGGCAAGCTCGACCTCGACGACATCACAGGCGGCACGTTCACGATCACCAATGGCGGCGTCTTCGGCTCGCTCCAGTCGACGCCCATCCTCAATCCGCCGCAATCGGCCATCCTCGGCATGCACGCAATCAAAAATCGCCCCGTCGAACACCCCGACAAGCCAGGCGAGATCGCGCTGCGCCCGATGATGTACCTGGCACTGAGCTACGACCATCGCATCGTCGATGGTGCCGAGGCCGTGAGCTTCCTGGTGCATATCAAAGAGTGCATCGAGGACCCGACGCGGTTGATTCTCGACATTTAACAGCTCCCTGCAATCGACCGCGTTGTACAACCGCGACACTGCACTATCGCATGAGAACTTCGCTCTGCTTGCACGTGGAGCCCTTGTGCCGAACGTCCTGTTTGCTAGACTGTGGATTGCAGGGGAGAGAGCCATGCGATATGCCCACGCGTTCGTCGCCGTTCCGTTGCTCGTTGAGGCCGTATTGGCATCGCCGGGGGACCAACTCGACAAGTTCTTGCCCGACGATCCAAGCCAGGGCAAGCTCTTCGGAATTGCCGTTGCCATCCAAGGCGACCTCGCCGCGATCGGCGCCATCGGCGACGACGAGAACGACAACTTTGCGGGCGCTGTGTATCTCTTTCAACCCTCTACCGGCGATCAGCAGTTCAAGATCCTACCGAGCGATGCCCAAACCAATGATTTCTTCGGCGTCTCGGTCGCGCTGAACGCGAACCGCTTGCTTGTGGGCGCAACTGGCGACGACGACGCCGGATCCAA
>JAJDDL010000076.1 GCA_029260335.1 Phycisphaerales bacterium
AGGAGAAGGCCATGACCTTCGGGCAGAAGCTCGCGTACCACATCGCGCCCCTCTTTTTGCGCCTCGTAGTAGGTGCCACCCTGCTCTGGGCGGGCCTTGGCAAACTCATCCCCGAGGATTACCAGGTTTCTCCCCAGAATGCCCGGGCGCTGGTAGACATGGGCGCGGTCGAGCAGGCCAAGGTCCAGGGATTCCTCGATGTGGATCCTGTTGCCGATCCGGACACAGATCCTCCCACGGATCCGGTCCAGGACCCGGTCGATCCGGATGAAGACGCCGATGACCCGGCCGAGGGAGACCCGGAGGATCCTGATGATTCCGGAGAAGCCGATCCGGATTCTGGCGGCGGCAACGCCTCCACGCTCCAGCACACCGTCATACTTGCCCAGGACACCGATGACGACCTGCCCAAGCTCAAGCGGCTTTACGGCGTCGCTGTCAAGGTCTCCCATGCCGCCAATCCCAGGCCAGACGCTGAGGGCAACACGCCAACACCGGTTCTGCCGAGCTTTATGGGAGACAATCAAACCCCCAAGTACATCGGCTGGGCCGCTGCGGTCGGCGAGATCTTCGCCGGAGGCTTCCTCTTGATCGGGTTCATGGCGCGGCTGTCGGGGTTGGTCGCCGCTGGCGTCATGGTCATGGCCATGTGGCTCACCAACATCGGACCCGCGGTCATGGGTCATGTGCCGGCGAAGTTCGGCTTTCTGCCATACCCAGAGAGCGGGAGCTTCTTCGATGTGCCGTTCTACACCGAGCTCGGCTGGCAGCTCGCGCTGCTCGCCGCCGCGGTGGCATTGCTCTTCAGCGGGTCAGGCACGCTCTCGCTCGATCGCATCCTGTTCGGATCGTCGAAGTCCGACGATTTCGACGAGGACTAGGCCTCAGTGCCGGTCGGCACAACCAAGCCACGCTCTTCCAGCACACGCAACTGGTTCAAGCGGCGCGCCCGGATCGCCGCGCTGCCCGTGGGTGTGTCGATCGCGATTCACGCGCTGCTCCTGGTTTTCATCGGCACGATCACCTGGACTGTCGTCGGCGCCGGCCCCCCTGCGCCCTTGGGCGGCGACGTTCTGATCGATCTGGACGACCCGTCCATCTCGCCGCTGGTTGTTGGTAACCAAGAGCTTGAGCCCGTCGAGACGCCAACACCAATCGCGCCAACAACAACACCGACGCAACGCCCAAGCCAAACCTCAGCGGGCGCAACCATGAGCGCCCCTGTGCCGCGCTTCGCCCCAACCGAACGCCGACCCGTGGATATGCAACCCCTCCGCCGGCGCGGCGGCATCAGCTTCGCGGGCGTCCAAGCAGATCGGGCCGCGAGCGTCGTCTACGTCGTGGATACCTCGGGCGCCATGGCCTCAAGCTTCGCGCTGATCATCGACGAACTCGAACGCTCGCTCTCGCGTCTGGATCCATCGCAGTTGTTTCAGGTCATCTCGTTTCGCGATCGCACCATCATCGACCCCACCGACACCACCAAGGCGAGTCTCATGGCGGGCCCAGGCCTCGTCAACGCGTCGCCCGCCAATCGCACCAGAGTCATCCGCGCGCTGCGCGAAACCGTCCTTCCCTCGGGCCGATCCGACCCGTCGCCGGCGCTCGAACTCGCGCTCTCGCTCGAACCCGACGCGGTCTTCTTGCTCACCCGATCCATCCGCCGCACCGGACCTGGACAAGACAACGATCCCGCACCAGCCGACGCGACCTTGCCCTGGTCCGAGCCCTGGCGCGACAAGCTGCTCGCAAGCCTTGAAGAACTCAACCCGCGCGGCCCCAGGGGTCGTCGCACGCTCATCAAGGCCATCCAGTTTCTCGATCATGATCCGACCGGGACGCTCCAGACCATCGGTACCCGCCATGGAGGCGACGCGGGATATGTCGTCCGCTCGCCCGCGGATCTGCAACAACTCGCAAAGGCCCCGCCGCCAGTGCATATTGAACTGCGCGCGAATGTCGACCAAGCTGGGCAATACCTGAACGACCTCGCGTCCAAGAATCTCGATTGGCAGGTGCTCTTCGGCTACCCCACGGACGCCGAGCGAGAGACTGTGATCCGCATCGCCCAGCGCGCAATCAATGAGATAAGCCGCGCACAAGGCATGACTGATGCGAGCGCATTGCTACACCTGGCGCGATCGGCGATCCTCGTTGCGGCCGCTGCGGATGGAACAGACAGGTCCGAGTCGATCGCCATCGCTCGCGACGCGCTCACCAAGCTCTCAGACGCGGTGGACGAACGAGCGGCGTGGCATCGCGATCACCTGCGCACCTTGCTCGCATCGCTTGACGGCACGGCCAACGAGCGTGCTATTCTCGTAGCGCCCACCTGGGGAGACCGGGATCTGCAGATCGAGCACATGCTCGCCCAACTGAGGGCCGGGGCCGTCGATAGCTTCGTCCAAATCTGCGCCCTGTCGCTCGAATCGCTCTATTCGCCGCCGGTCGCTCGGGCGCACGAAGATGGCCGCGTCGAACAAGACCCCGCCCTGGTAGTGCTCGCCATCGACGCCATGACCCAGCGCGCGATGCAGATCGCCCGCACCTTCTCGCCCACAGATCAGACCTGGGTCCGGTTCGCGATCGCGCGGGTGCTCTATCTCCGTTCACAAGACTGGCTCGAGTACGACCAACGCGAGACGCTCATCCTCGATCGCATCGATCGCGTGCTCGCCTCCGACGTCGATCTGGCTGTGGTCCAGCCCGAAGCAACGCTGGCCCTGGCCAGACGACGGCTGCAAGGCGACGACCCCCGCTCGGCCGAGACGTTGCTCAGAGACATTCTCTTTCGCGATGACGCCGACCACCTGGCGCCCCGGGCCTTGGTCGCCATCAGCGACCTGCAAGCAGAGGATCCGGCGATCGTCCGCCGAGCCCGAGCACCCATGGCGCTCATGACGCTCCAGGAGGGCTGGCCCGATGCCCCCGAGGCCGCCGACGCGGTTCAGCGCGCGTTGTTCTTGTCCCGGTCGATTCTCGACACCGCCGACGCGAGCGAGCGCGTGATCGCGCTCAACCACTACCACCAGGTCTTGGGCGATGCCAGAGCCCTGCGCGATCTCGAGAATCGCGACTACTGGCTCGCCCAGCACGACATGGTCCTGCTCGCCCTTGCCAGGCACCACGATTCGAACTTCAGTCTCCACCTGCTCGAACGGATCCGGCCGGGTTCGCCCGAGGCGCCGACAGCAGTCTCCATGTACCGAAGACTGGTCCGCATCTCCATACGCGAGATGCATGAGTTGCATCATGAAGCCAAAGGCGTGCCCGGACGGGAGGACGACGCGGAGGTCTCGCTCGAGGCCGCCGAGCGCCACGCCAGGAACGCGCTCGCGCTCTACCGCGCCCACGGCGTGCGCGAGGACACCGCGGTCGAGCGCGAATCGCTCGCGAGGACCTACAACCTCATGGGCTTGCATATCCAGGAGATCACCGCCCTCGAGGCGTTGCTGCCCTACGCCGAGGAGCTGGCGGGTGGTTCGCCGCCGATCCAGGTCCGGATCGCGGCCGTTGAGCGCGCATTGGATGAAGACGAGCAGGCGTTCACGAGGCTGCGCGCGGTCACCCAGCAGACCGAGCCAGCCGACGAGGTCTTCTGGCATGCCTGGACGCTCGTGCTCGAGATCCTGCGCGACCAGAACGCAGATGCCCAGCGCACCGGCACGATCCTCGCCCACATCGCCATGCTCCGCACGCTGGATGAGGGCCTCGGGCAAGACCCATGGCGATCGCGGATCCTCGCGATCTCCCAGAACCCCACGCCCTAAGGGCCAGCCCGACACCTTCATCCCAGCAACGCTTCCGGTGCTCGACTACACTCGCGCCGCATGACAGATTCAGCCGCATGGATGACCGCCCTGGGGGGCAAGTTCCTCGTGTTCGAGGGGCCCGACGGATCGGGCAAGAGCACGCAGATGGCCCGCTTCATTGCCCTTGCAGAGCAAGCCGGGGTCACGGTCTGCGAAGTCAGAGAGCCAGGCGGCACACACGCGGGCGAACAGATCCGCGAATGCCTGCTCGGCCACTCCGACGAAGACATGAGCGTGATGTGCGAGATGCTGCTCTATATGGCAAGCCGAGCGCAGCTCGTCGAGCAGCGCGTGGCGCCGGCGTTGGCGCGGGGCGAGCTCGTCGTCGCCGACCGATTCGTCGCTTCGACCCTCGCCTACCAAGGGAC
>JAJDDL010000077.1 GCA_029260335.1 Phycisphaerales bacterium
CCAAGCCGAGGGCGCATCCGTTTCGTGCGGGGGCTCAAGGGCCCATCGAGCATCGAGGCTCGGGTGTGGGTTCGCGCAAGCGTGCGCCCATCGCCACGGCGTATAGCGAGCTCTCGACGACGAGCAACTTCACGTTTTTGACCGGGGCGAGTCATCCGGACGAGATGGTGCGTCAAGCCGCGGCGTTGGGGCATAGCACCGCGTGCATCGCGGATACCAACACCTTGGCGGGGGTGGTGCGGGCGCACGTGGCTGCGAAGGAGGTGAAAATTGCGCTTGCGGTGGGTAGTCGGTTGCGATTGACATCGCCCCAGGGCTTGGAAGTGATCGTCTATCCGACCGATCGCGAGGCGTATGCGCGATTGTGTCGGTTGCTCACGCTTGGCAAGCGAAGGGCGCCCAAGGGCGAGTGTGATCTGTCACTCGACGACTTAATGGAGTACAGCGAGGGATTGCTCGGCGTGGTGATTGCGCCGGGTGAGATCGATGATGCGTTCATCGGATCGCTTGGCACGCTTCGCGACGTGTTTGACGATGATCGGCTCTCGCTCGCGGCGTCGGTCGCGTGTGGGGCTGACGACGAGCAGCGATTGCGGGATATCTTGCGATGCGCTTCGGAGCAAGGCGTGCCGATGGTCGCGACGAACGCCGCGATCTATCACGCGCCCGAGCGGCGGCCTTTGCAAGACGTGCTGACGTGTATTCGTCATGGGTGCACGATTCATGAGGCCGGGGCGAGGCTGCTTGCGAACGCCGAGCGGTATTTGAAGCCGGCGGGTGAGATGGGGCGGGTGTTTCAGAGGAGTCCGGGGGCGGTTGCGCGGAGTGTGGAGATCGCTCAGCGGGCCTCGGCGTTCAGTTTGGATGATCTGCGGTATGAGTATCCGGTGGAGCCTTGCCCGGCGGGGATGAACGCGACGCAGTATTTACATGAGCGGGCGTGGGCGGGGGCTCATCGGCGGTATCCCGATGGGGTGCCCGATGGGGTGGCGGGCACGTTGCGTGATGAGCTTGCGTTGATCGAGGAGTTGAAGTACGAGCCGTACTTTCTGACGTGCGATGACATCGTGGGGTTTGCCCGATCGCGTGGGATTCTGTGTCAGGGGCGAGGCGGGGCGGCGAACTCGGCGGTGTGTTATTGCCTGGGGCTGACCGAGGTGGATCCGTCGCGATTTCAGCTCTTGTTTGCGCGGTTCGTGAGTAGGGAGCGGGACGAGCCGCCGGATATTGATATTGACTTTGAGCATGAGCGGCGAGAAGAGGTGCTGCAGTATTTGTACGAAAAATATGGACGGGATCGGGCGGCGTTGACGGCCGAGGTGGTGTCGTATCGGGGGCGCAGTGCGGTGCGCGAGGTGGGCAAGGCGATGGGGTTGAGCCTGGACATGGTCGATGCGCTGGCCAAGTCGCTCGACCTGTGGAGCGGGGGTGCGAAGGCAGAGCGGATTCGCGAGGCGGGTTTCGATCCGCGGGATCCAACCTTAAGCAAGGTCATCAAGCTGACGGGTCAGCTTGGGGGGTTCCCTCGGCATTTATCCCAGCACGTGGGCGGGTTCGTGATCACGCGCAGGCCTTTGTGCGAGCTGGTGCCCATCGAAAACGCGGCGATGGAGGATCGGACGGTCATCGAATGGGACAAGGATGACATCGACGCGATGGGGATGTTGAAGGTGGATTGTCTCGGCCTTGGGATGCTCACGTGTATTCGCAAGAGCTTTGAGATCATCCGTGAGAAGCAAGGGCGGGAGCTTTCGATTCCGAAGGTGCTAGTCGATAACGCCGACGATCAGCGGGTGTTCGCGATGATCCAACGTGCGGACACCTTGGGAGTGTTTCAGATCGAGAGCCGGGCGCAGATGTCGATGCTGCCGAGATTGAAGCCGAAGGAGTTTTATGACCTGGTGATCGAGGTGGCGATCGTGCGGCCGGGGCCGATCCAGGGCAAGATGGTGCATCCGTATCTGCGTCGGCGTAACGGCGAGGAGACGGTGAGCTTTCCGAGCGTTGAGGTTGAGGAGGTGCTTGGCAGGACGCTTGGGGTGCCGTTGTTTCAGGAGCAGGCGATGCAGCTTGCGATCGTGGCGGCGGGGTTTTCGCCGGATGAAGCCGATCGGTTGCGTCGATCGATGGCGGCGTGGAAGCGCAAGGGCAACGCGATCGTGCGGTTTGGCGAGAAGCTCATTACGGGGATGACCAGTCGCGGGTATCCGCAGGAGTTCGCCGAGCGCTGCTTTGAGCAAATCAAGGGGTTTAGTGAGTATGGGTTTCCCGAGTCGCACGCGGCGAGCTTTGCGCTGCTCGTCTATGTGTCGTGCTGGTTGAAGCGGTACGAGCCCGCGGCGTTCGCGACGGCACTGATTAACTCTCAGCCGATGGGGTTCTATCGACCCGCGCAGATCATCCGCGATGCCCAGGAGCATGGGGTCGAGGTTCGGCCAATCGACGTGAATCACAGCCAATGGGATTGCACGCTCGAGTCGGCGGGGCCGAGCGATCCTGCGCCCGATGGGCCGCCTGAGACGTGGGGTAAGGATGGCCCGGCGATCCGGTTGGGGATGCGGCTGGTGAAGGGGCTTCGTGAGGAGGAGGCGGATGAGATCGCGGGGGCGGTCGAGTTGGCGGGGCCGTTTGGATCGATCCAATCGCTCTGGCGGGCGAGCGGGGTGAGTGTGCGGAGTTTGCGGCGGTTGAGCGAGGCCGACGCGTTCGGGTCGATGGGATTGGATCGCCGGGGCGCGACGTGGGCGATCCGGCCCTTGCGCGATGAGCGGCTGCCATTGTTCGAGCAGCACGAGTCGCCTGAGACTGATGGGGTGGAGGGGTTGCCGAGGGCGGAGCCGCAGTTGCGGGTGGCGTGTGATTACCTGAGCACGGGGTTGTCGCTCAAGGCGCATCCGGTGTCGTTCATTCGCAAGGAGTTGGATGGGTTGGGCGTGAGCCAGGCGGTGGATCTGCGGAGCGAGCGGTTGTGTCCGCAGGGCAGGCGATTGTCGGTCGGGGGTGTGGTGCTTGTGCGTCAGCGGCCGAGCACGGCGTCGGGCGTGGTGTTTGTGACACTCGAGGATGAGACGGGGATCGCGAATCTGATTGTCTGGCCGGCGGTGTTCGAGAAGTTTCGGCGGGTGGTGCGATTGAGCGCTTCGCTCTTGGTGCATGGGCGGGTGGAGCGGGCGGGGGAGGTTGTCCATGTGTTTGCAGAGCGGGTGGAGAGTTTGGATGAGCGGCTGGCGGGATTAAATGGGAAGTCGCGGGATTTTCACTGAGGGGGGCGGAAGGGAGTTGCACCGCGGAGGGCCGCGGAGAGCCGCGGAGAAAGGAAAGAAGAGAGAACTTACGAGCCCGACGCGCGAGCGAGGGGGCATGCAACGAGTGCATCCAAGGTGCCTTCTCCCTCGCTCGCGCGTCGGGCTCGTTGACTGAAAGCCCACATGCGACAAATGCGGCCATCGGGGCTTAACCCCTGGGCGGAGTCGCCCGATATTTCTCCTGAGTCCATCCATCAGGAGAACGCCATGGCCACTTCGACGCTCGCGATGCTCGCTCTGTTGACGGCTTCTCAGGCTCCGCATCCGCCGATCGAGCCAAAGCTGACGGAGATCATCGATCATCGGGTGGTCACGGTGGTGACCGACGACGATGGGTTTAACTTCAACCCGCCGGGGCTGAATCTCGCGTTTGATCTGGATCTTCGCCCGGGGTTTCAGTTTGCGGCGTTCGATCACGAGCATGTCAAGATCGAGGCCCGCGATTCGGTGGGGACCGATTTGACGAAGATCGAAAGCGGGTTTGGACAACCGCAGCACTTTGAAGTGATCGGCACGTGGGGCGAAGAGGGCATGGTGTACGACTCGTTCACGCTCAAGCTCGGCAAGGCCCGGCGTGATGCGACGACGTTCAGCGTGCATGCCACGGTGCCGGCGATCGTTTTCGCGGGGATCGAGGTGCACAACGTGCGGGTTGCGAGCAAGGCGAGCGATCTGCCTGGTTCCAAGTTTGGGCAGGATGCGAGGATCCAGATGCGAGCCGAGAGCGGGATGGTCACCGTGACGATCCGCCCGGGCACGTTGAAGGACTCGATCGAGAAACTGGAGTTGGTGGCCAGAGATGGCGAGCCGGTCGAGTCGATCAGCACGATGTGGAATGACCAGTCGGTGCAGTACATGTTCCAGGTCGAGACCGAGGCGTCGGCACAGGTTCTGATCTCGCATCGCAAGAACGTGCATAGCGTGCCGGTGCGAGTGGAGATCAAGGACCGGCCGCTGCCTTAAGAGGCGTGTTTCGATCGATCCGTGACGCGGCGCGTTGGCCCACTATCCTTGAGGGATGGACGCAGGACTCCATTTTGAGAATCGCTGGCGAGGGGCGAGGACCGGCCGGCCAACTGGGCGGGCGGGATTCGTCGACCTGCCGTTGCTTGCGATGCTGGGCTCGATTGTCGTGGCGGCCTTGCTGGTTTGGGCGCTGCTCGCGCTGAACCCGGCGAGGGCCGGCAAGCCTCGCCTGGTGCTGCACTGTGCGGCGGTGTTTCAACCGGCGATGGACCTGATTGTCGAGGATTACGAACGCGAGTATCGCGTGCGCATCGACCCTCAGTATGCCGGATCTGGGACTCTCCTCGGCGGCATTCAGGCCAGCGAGCGTGGCGATCTGTTTCTGCCCGCCGATCCGAGTTATCTGGAAAGCGCAAGATCATTGAACTTGCTTCGGTTGTCGACGCCCATTGCGGGGTTGCGACCGGTGCTGGCGGTGGCGGCGGGCAATCCGCTGGGCCTGGATTCGCTGGATGATCTGCGGCGGGTGGATATTCGGGTCGGGCTTGCGGATCCGGATGGGGCCTCGATCGGGCAAATCTCTCGCGAGGCGTTGCGCGCTGCGGGGATCTGGGACGAGGTCGAACTGGGCGTGCGGGTCATCAAGCCGACGGTGAGCGGGATTGCGATGGACCTGGTCGCGGGTGCGATCGACGTGACGATCCTGTGGGATCAGACCGCGGCGTCGAATGCTTCGATTGACGGAATCCAGATCGCGGAACTGGAAGGGTATGAAAGCGTTGCGGAGATTGGCCTCCTTCGCGAATCGCAGAACATGAAAGAAGCCGCACGGTTTGCGGCGTATCTGACGGGCCGGGGTCAGAAGCGGTTGCTTGAGGCGGGTTTTCACGCGCCGGATGGGAGCACGCCTTGATCCACACGAAAGTCAGCATGCGTGACAAGCTCTTTCACGTCTCGATCGCGGGGATGATGACGGCGTACGCGGCGCTGGTGGTCGCGATGATCCTGGCGATGGCGATGCGCTCGGATGCCGGGTCGTTTGCGAGCATCCTTCAGGATGACGCGATTCGGCGGGCGGGATTGCTCAGCTTGGTCACGAGCACGCTCTCGATGATCATCGCGTTGTGGATTGCGGTGCCGTCGGCGTATCTGCTCAGCCGCTACAAGTTCTTTGGTCGGCGGGTGATCGATGCGGTGTTGGATGTGCCGATTGCGCTGCCGCCGTTGGTTGTGGGGTTGGGGTTGTTGATTCTGTTTCGGACCGGGCCCGGGCGTTGGTTTGAGTCGACGTTCTTTGGGGTGAGCTACGAGATCGCGGCGATTGTGCTCGCGCAGGTCGTGGTCGCGACGGCCTTTGCGATCCGGACGATGCGGGCGACCTTTGATCAGATCGATCCTCGGCATGAGGATGTGGCGCGGACGCTTGGGATGAGTAGAGCCCGGGCGTTTCGGACGGTGACCGTGCCGGAGGCTCGGCCGGGGATCGTGGCCGCGGGGACGATCGCATGGGCCCGTTCGCTCGGGGAGTTTGGACCGGTGCTCGTGTTTGCGGGCATGACGCGCATGAAGACCGAGGTGCTGCCGACGACGATCTACCTGGAGTTCAGCACGGGTGAGCTTGGGCGGGCGATGGCGGTG
>JAJDDL010000078.1 GCA_029260335.1 Phycisphaerales bacterium
CTATCCGGCACTCCATGAGTTGGAGGGAGGCGACAAGCCGTACCCCCTGCTCCGAGCGCTTTTGCCTCGGGTGTGCGTGGAGACGGTGCTCACCGAGACCTTGCACAACCTGGGCAATGCCTCGATCATGGTGCTGGACCGTCAGGGCATGATTCTCAGCTCGAGCGCTTTGTTCTTGCTGACATCGGAGCTGAAGAGCCCCCTGGATGTGATTGGCAAGGGTCTTGGGGAGTTGACGCCGCGGGCGTGGGCTCCCGGGAGCGCGTCACTCTCGGCCCGATCACCTCTTGCACAGAAGATTCGACCGAAGTGCCCACGAGCGACTCTGCTCAAGCATCCGATTCCGATGGGCGGGCGAATGCAGATCCAGACGGGAGTGACAACCCGTTGTTGACGCGCGTCGCCCGCCAGAGTGATCTTGCGGCGATGCTCCACAACATCTTCTACTACATGCGAAAGACGTCGGTCATGGTCCAGGACCGAGATGGCATCGTTCTGGCCGCGAATCCACCGGTCTCGATGTCGTTTGGGCAGTCGAGTATCACCGAGATCATCGGCAAGGACTTTGCCGAGTTGGCTCAGCGGGACTGGGTGCAAGAGAGACTCGAGTTTGTTCGAGAGTGTCTCCGTCTCAACCGGCGCATCCGGGTTTTGGACGTGGTCTGTGGGCTTCGGAACGTGAGCAAGTACATGCCGCTGCCATCAATCGATGGCCAAAGCGCGTCATGTTTACTAGCTATCGTCGAAGGGCTTCAACGTGCCAAGTATGAGCGCATGGTCTCCGAGGCCGACTCCGAGGCCGACGGATCCCTGCTTCTCCACGCTCAACACATCGAGTTGGGTAGGCTCGGCGTGTTGTCTGACCGGGAGTTGGAGATTGCCGCGCTGCTGGGCGAAGGACTGCGATCCAAGGAGATCGCCGAGACTCTTGGTCGATCAGTCTCGACCATCGACTCCCACCTTGAAAACATCCGCGCGCGCTTGGGCGTGCAGGACAGGGCTGAGATCATCTCGCTGGCCAATATCGCCGTGCTGCAGGTGGAGGACGCAAAGCGAGAGCGAGTCCAGTTCGTCAGCTCCAGGCAATGGGTCGAGCCGAATCCCAAGAGCGGCTTGGAGCGGACGAATGGAGGCGAGGCGGGTGAGTCTTAGTTCGCAAGCGATGCCTCTGGGACCTCGTCTTGGCGGGATGGCTCCATGGTCCTGATGTGTCCGTGCCGGAGGTTGCCTATGATCCTCCCATCGCCGGTGGCCTCAGTACCGCCCTCCCACATTCAACAGCCGGGGGGGCCTTGAGAATCTGCTGGCAGCGTTCGGCCAAGTTTATCCGGACGCTCACCCAGGCAGGCCGCACTTGATCCAATCACATTGGGCCGAGGACGCCCTTATTTGAAGCATCGCGGTTTCTGCCGCGCTGCTTTCGGAGATTTGTCTCTTGTTGACTTTTTCTACTCTTGAACTGTCCCGTCCGCTCCTTAACGCGTTGGAGGAAGAGGGCTACGACACGCCCACGCCTATCCAGGCCAAGGCGATCCCGCCGGTGCTCGAAGGCCGCGACCTGCTCGGTTGCGCTCAGACGGGCACGGGCAAAACCGCGGCGTTTGCGCTGCCGATTCTGCATCGCCTGCACACCGCACCCCGGGATAAGTCTCGGCGGGGCGGGATGTTGCCTCGTGCATTGATTCTGTCGCCTACACGAGAGCTGGCAACGCAGATCGCCGAGAGCTTCCAGGCCTATGGCCGCCACTCGGGGCTCCGCGGTGCGGTGATCTTCGGGGGCGTCAGCCAGTTCCACCAGGTCCGTAAGCTCCGCCAGGGCATCGACATTCTCGTCGCCACGCCCGGCCGCCTGATGGACCTCATGGAGCAGGGGTACATCGATCTGAGCGACATCGAGACATTCGTGCTCGATGAGGCCGACCGGATGCTCGACATGGGCTTTATCAATCCCATCCGCGAAATCGCATCACAGCTGCCCAAGGAACGCCAGACGCTGCTCTTCTCGGCGACCATGCCCAAGGAGATCAAGCACCTGGCGGACTCGCTCTTGAATAATCCCGAGCGGATCGCCGTGAATCCTGTGGCGTCGGCGGCACCGATGATCAATCAGATGGTCTACATGGTGTCTCAGGTCGAGAAGCGCGACTTGCTTGAGAGCATCCTGACCGAACCGGAAGTGAAGCGGGCATTGGTTTTCGTTCGTACCAAGCATGGCGCGGACAAGCTCGTGAAGAAGCTGATTACTGCGGGCGTCTCGGCGACCGCGATCCATGGCAACAAGGCCCAGGGTCAACGCCAGCGCGCACTGGAGTCGTTCCGTTCGGGGCACGCACGCGTGCTCGTTGCGACAGACGTCGCGGCACGGGGTTTGGATGTCGATGGCATCACGCACGTGTTCAACTACGACCTGCCCAATGAGCCCGAGGCGTATATTCACCGCATCGGGCGTACGGGTCGCGCCGGTGCGAAGGGCGTGGCGATCTCGTTCTGCGATCGATCCGAGCGGGGCTACCTGCGGTCGATCGTGAAGCTCACAGGTCTTGACCTGACGCTGCGGTCTGATCCCAACAGCCAGGGTGAACAGCAAAGCCCGTTGCAAGAAGATAAATCGGACGATCGGAGCCGGGGGCGTCGCAAGCCCTCGCGACGCTCTGGTGGACCTGGGAATGGAACCCAGCGTCCGGCTCGGACTCAGTCGCGTGGGCAGGGAGGTCCGCGGTCGAAGGCCCCGGGCGCGACTCGATCCAAGCGTCGACCGAACCGCGGGCCGAATGCCGAGCGGCCGGGCAGCGGCGCGGGGCCGGCGAAGCGAAACTCCCGTCCGACAAGAAGTTAGGGCTAGGTCATCTCTGAGAAAGCATGCCTCCCCGGTTCGGGGAGGTTTTTTTGTCATTTCGCTAGTATTTTAGCTAATCGGATGTTTTTGGCGGCTTTTGTATTGACTGACTTGACGCGTGCTGAT
The DNA here is from genome assembly GCA_029260335.1 of Phycisphaerales bacterium. Taxonomy (GTDB): domain Bacteria; phylum Planctomycetota; class Phycisphaerae; order Phycisphaerales; family UBA1924; genus S146-42. Next base: position 2,963 of record JAJDDL010000078.1, read on the forward strand.
CCAATTGGTACTCCTGGCTTTCGTTTGTTTGACAGATGTGCACGAGATGGAAGGGAGACAGACATGCAAGGAAGAGTGGGAGTGCTCTTGGCTATGGCCGGAGCATCCATGGCGTTCGGTGATCCGATTCTCGTAGACTACGGGAGTTCCTCGGCCGGATCGCCCGACCTGGGTGGCACGTGGAACGAGGTCACCTCGACAGACGGCCAGGCGCTGGTTGATGCCAGCGGGGCCGCGACCGGCGTATCGATCTCGTTCGGCGGGGACGGTTGGATTGTCTCCTCGAACGATCAGGGGTCTTGGCCTTCGGGCGACAACGACTGGGTCGACGCGTTGGCGACCAACGATTACATCTTCAACACTGCCGACGACAACTCGACGGCCACCTTCAGTGGCCTGCAGCCAGGCCAGCCGTACCGCTTCGAGCATGTCGCGGCACGTGAGTTGGGGCCCGATCGAATCGCTGACTATGCGGTCAATGGCAACTTCGCCGACTCGACGCCCAATGGCGATGACTTTGATGCGCTGTTGGACGGCTGGGACCCGGGGAACATCCTCCTCTGGGAGAATGCGATCGCCGACGGCAACGGCGAGATCACCCTCTCGGTGAGCGAGGTCATCGGCTTTGGCTATCTCTCGGCATCGCGAATCGAGTTGGTGCCCGCGCCAGCCTCGGTTGCCTTGGCCGGCTTTGCGTTTGGGTTCGCTGGGCGACGGCGCCGCTGAGATTCTCTGACGTGGTTCACAGAGCGCAGGTCGACAGACCTGCGCTTTGCTTTTGCGCGGCGCGAATCATGCACAGGTTGAGTCCCTTTCACAAGAAAAGGGGGCCTTGCGGCCCCCTGGTTTCTAGGTGAATCGTCTCGTCCTAGCGGATCCTGATCGCCCGCCACGAACTCCAGGATGAGGTGCCGGCGGAGTTGCCCGCACGGACGCGGTAGCGGAAGCGACCGGTCCCTGGGGCGTCGTCGAGGCTTGTCACATTGGCGCCGACGGTTCCCACGATGGTCGTGTTGTTCCATTGCCGGCCGACGCGCTCTTGCCTCTGGACTTCAAAGAACTCCTCGTTGTCGGAGTTGTCACCCCACGTGACTCGCACATTGCCGCCCCCAAGGTTCTGCAGGCTTGGGCGATCGGGGCGGTCGGGAGGCGTGACGTTCCCGCCATCTTCCTCGACGCTGACATTGACCGTGTCGTCGCCCGAGGCGCCGTCGCTATCGGTGACGCTTGCGGTGATGACGTGATCACCGACGATCAGTGCCGATGTGCTGAAACTCGCTCCGGTTCCGATCTGGCCCTGGAGGTTGCTTGTCCACACGAGGTCGCCCGAGATGACGCCGTCCTCGAGATCGCTTGCGGATCCCGTGAAGGTAACGCTGTCGCCTTCGGTCACCGTGGTGTTGTTGCCCGGGCTCGAGATACTAACGCTCGGCGGGGAGTTGGATGACTGCACGTTGAGCGTGATGCCATCGGTCCCGTCGTCGCCGTCGGCATCGGTGACGCTGGCGGTGATCGAGTGCACGCCCACAACGAGGTCATCTCGGTTGAAGGATCCGCCGGTGCCGATCTGGCCCTGCAAGTTGCTCGTCCAGACGATCGACGCGGTGATGTTGCCGTCTTCGTCGTCGTTGGCGGAACCTGTGAAGGTGACGTTGTCGCCCTCGGTCACGGTGGTGTTGTTGCCTGGGCTGGAGATTGTGACGGTGGGGGGTGTGTTGCCCGAGCCGCCGCCGTCGAGCGCGTCGTTGGCGTTGAGCACGCCGCCGGTGACGGTGATGCCATCCATGGAAGAGACCGGGCGGACGGAGTTGAAGATCTGATCGCGAACCTGCTGGTAGGTCCACCCCGGATTCTGGGCATAGACCAGACCCGCGACGCCCGCGACGTGGGGGCACGCCATGGACGTGCCGCTATTCCAGACGTAGCCATTGCCGGTGTACGTGCTCGCGATGTCGACGCCGGGGGCTCCGAGATCGACCGAGTTCGCGCCGTAGTTGCTGAATGAGGCCCGGTTGTCGCGATTGTCGGTCGCGGCGACCGAGATGATGTTGTCGAGGTTGTAGCTCGAGGGGTAGTGGGGGCTGCTATCGGTGTTCTGGTTGCTATTGCCCGCGGCGGCGACAAAGAGATGGCCGACCGACTTGGTCGCGTTGATCGCGTTGTAGAGGCTATTGCTGAACCCGCCGCCGCCCCAAGAGTTGTTGGAGACCTTCACATTCATGTCGTGGGCGTATTGAACGCAAGAGATAGCGCCGGAGGTGAAGCCGCCGTTGGGGCCCAGGAATCGCAAGGGCATGAGCTCACACTGCCAGTTGACGCCCGCGACGCCAATGGAGTTGTTGCCCTCGGCCCCGACGGTACCGGCGGTGTGTGTGCCGTGGCCGCTGCCGTCGGTGGGGTTGGAGTCGTTGTCCCAAAAGTCCCAGCCGCGGACGTCGTCGATGAGCCCGTTGCCGTCATCATCCACGCCATTGACGACCTCGCCCGGGTTGGACCAGATGTTGGCGTCGAGATCGGGGTGGTTCCATTGGGTGCCTGTGTCGATGATCGCGATAACAAAGTCGGCATCGCCCGTCGACGTGTCCCAGGCCTCGATGCCGTCGATGTCGGCATCGTTGATTCCGTTGACGCCTTGGATGTTCTGTCCGGTGTTATGGATTCCCCACTGGAGGTTGAAGAACTCATCGTTGGGGGTGTTGTTCGTTTTGAGGACGTAATCGGGCTCTGCGTAGATGACGCCGGGCGTGGCGTTGAGCAGTGCGATGGCTTGATCGACGTTCATCGAGATGCCGAGCTGCTCGAGCCCGGGCACGATGGTGTAGGCGCGGACGGTCGTGCCGCTGACGAGCGCCCGTGCCATCCGGTGTTGGGCCGCCGGCGCGTTGGTATCGAACTGTACCAGGATCGACGCGGGATGCCGCTCGAGGTTCGCGTCTGCCGCAAGGGCCTCGTGGCCGATAGTCCGAACGTCCTGTGCCGGCGTGTTCTGGACTGGTCCGCCGGCCCAAACGGGCATGGCTAAGGCGCTGGCCAGCACCAGCGCTGATAAAGAGCTTTTCCGCATTTGTGTTTACCTCCGCTACCACACGATGCGCGCAAGACACTCTCGCGCAAATCTCCACACTCACCCCGAATCGCGGCTCCCCGACGATGCGGACGCCGAACGCCTCGCGCTCGAACGATCACTATACAAGAAAGTGACTATGTGAGAAAGACCCAGATTTGCCTGTTGTTTGGGTGATCGTCAGATTGTGTGCGTGTAATTGCGGGTAGCGGGCTTGTCGCAATTCTGTTCGTTAAACGGCGGTAATCAGTCGCCGCACAAGCGGAGTGCACGCAGATCTTCGCGAGGTTCATCGAACGAACAACTTCCGAAGGCCAAGCTGAATGATTCGCGTGCGAGCGCAATCGCCGCGACCTCGATCTGGTGGTCCCGCCAGGTGACGTGCGTGTCCTCGAAGGTCAAGCTCTGAGGGTCGGTCTCGGCGAGCAGCTGTTCGATAGCGCTCGCATTGAAACGAGGGCTCTGGCGTCGGAACGCGCTGGCGAGGAACACGTTGAGGAAGCCGTGCATCACCGCACGCGGCGGGTCGTCGTCGTAGGTGAGAGCCTGCTCGGCGCGCAACGGATGGTGCAATCCCGCGGTCGCTTTGAAGCCAACCTCGGCGTGGCCGCACGTATCGATGAACGCCGCGACTTGCTCGATCGGCGGGATCATCTCTGGTTTGACGCCGCCGCAGCGGATCTTCGCGAACGCGCTCTCACCTGCGAGCGCCGCGATGGGGCCCCGGATATCAGACGCCGGGTCGATCTCGAAGAACGGCGTCAGGCCCTCGGGGATCTGTTCGAGCGATTGATCGATGAACGCCGCGTCGGGCGCTCGCACCTCGATCGTGTCGATAGTCGCGAGCCCGCTATCTTCAAGCGAGTGGTGCTCGTTGAACGCGTCGATGAGATCGAGCGCATCGTCCAAAGGCCCGTCGATGACGACGCTGAGCCGCCAGGGTGCCACGTCGTCGACGTGCTCGCGATAGCCGCTGGTCGCGTGCGTGCCGGGCATGAGGACCGCCGCTGCTTCGGTGAACTCCGGCAACTGGCTTGCCAGGCAAATGAACCGCGAGAGCATCCATGAATCCTCGCTTCGGAGATACCGCGCGTAGTTCTCGGTGGCGGCTTGCATCGAGAGCTTGGCGGGTGGAAAGAGGCCTGCGTAGTCGATGAGGCCCTCGGTGAGGACTCGGAGGGTTCTTGTCATGGGGCAGGATAGGGGGCGCTAATGGCTCTTGTATCGCTTCGCGATCGGCGGCAGGATGCCACCGCCCCGCGAGGATCTATGGAGAACTCATTCTTCGCAACCCAGGACGAAGAGGTCGAGGAACGCGAAGAAATCATCGGCATCGATCACCCCGTTGCCAGTGATATCGGCGACCGAGCGATCCCCTGCGACGAAGCGGTCCAGGAAGTAGAAGAAATCATCGGCGTCCACGACCCCATCGACCAAGCCATACTCGGGGTCGTTGGAGTTTGCTGAACCCGTAAAATCTGCTGCGCAGGTATTGATGACCACGATGACGACGTCTTGCAACTCGTCGATGAGTGCGAGGTCGAGGTCGCCGTCGGTATCGACGTCCATCATCAGGGCGCAGGAGCCTGCGCGGGGCGCATCAAACTCGCGATCGAAGGAAAAGCCGCCGGCACCGTCATTGAGATAGAGGCCCCAATCGCCGCCGAACGACGACAGAACCCAATCCAGGTCGCCGTCGCCATCGAGGTCGCCCAGATCGGTCGCGAGGGGGAAGGAATCAGAACTGTGCGATGAGGCAACGCCGAGCGAGCCATCGCCGAGGCCCAGCAGGATGGTGCCGTTGTTGTCCGAGGAGTTGGCGCATGCGACATCCTCGTGACCGTCTCCGTTGACATCGCCCGTGTTGAGCATCCAGGTCGAGCCGCCTGCGCTGCGGTTGCTGAGTTGGGTGAATGTGCCATCGCCGTTGGAGCCTTGGACAATGATCCGCTCGTTGCTGCGTGCTCCGACGACGAGGTCGAGCAGGCCGTCCTCATCCATGTCGGCTGCGGCGAGGGCCCACTCACCCGCTCCGCCGCCGTCAAAGAACGTTGGTTGGCCAAACTGGCCCGTGCCGTCATTGAGAAGCAACGACATGTTCGAGGAAGATGAGTTGGTATTCACGATGTCGATGTCGCCATCGCCATCCACATCGAGCGCGGCGATGCCTCGCGGGGCATTGCCGACACTGATCACCTGGCTTGTCTCGAATGTTCCATCGCCGTTGCCGAGCAGCACGGACACGGAGTTCACGTTGATGTTGGCGACACAGACATCGACGTTGCCGTCGCGATTGAAGTCGGTGGGTTCGTTGGGGCTCGCGCGATCGCCCAAGGTCGTGGGGGGCGTGAGAAACTCGTCGAACGAGCCCTTGCCGTCGGCCGAGTTCAAGAAGACGCGGAAGTCGGCGGTGTCTTCGTTGACGACGCTGATGTCGAGGTAGCCGTCGCCGTTGACGTCCGAGCCAATCCCGCCATAGGCGCGGCTGGATTGGTTCTGGTTCGTGCGCGTGCTGAGCCGCTGGCGTTCGCGGAGCGTGAGGCCCGCGGGATCGGCGGCGGTCCAGAACTGGTGGGACCAGCCAGCCGCGCGGAGGGCGCCGCCGTCGGCTGCTTGGATGTCGTGCGAGAGAATGACCATGACCTGCTCGCCCGCCGACATTGAGCGTGAGGGCTCAAGCGTCACGGTTCGGTCGCCGTTGGTGAACTCGAACTTGCCCCAGACCGTGCCGCTCCATCGCCCAAAGGCCCAGAACGAATCGCGATCGATCGTCGCGCGATCCACCGCTCGATCGAACGTGACCGAGATCGTGGTATCAGTGCCAGCCCCAATCGAGCGAGCGGCGGGGGCGAGATCGACTATCTCGAGCGGCTGGGCTTGCGAACCACAGGCCAGCAGACCGAGCGCGGCTACCACGGCAAATCTGAGCTTGTTCATGATCGGAGTCTACTAATAGGAGGCCGATCTGAGAACAATCCAGGGATTCCGCGCGGAGCCCAGCGTGAGAAATATGGCGTAGCAGGCTCTAGCGAGGCAGGACGAGCGTTCCGGGCTGGCGGATCTCGATCCGATCGCTCTTCAGGTCCCAGAAGATCCGCCGAGCCGAGCTGGGCGTGCCGGTACGGGCGTCCACATAGGTCACCCGTCCGCCTTCGGCGGCTTGGGCTTCCACGGTCGACAAGCGGGCGTCATAGAGCAGTTCGTCGCCCATGAGTTCCTGGCGTCCGGAACGGGCGTAGACCTCGCCGCTGGCCAGCACGCTGCGCAGTCGCCCCGCGCCCAACTCCGCCCCGGAACCAACGTCCGGCTCCTCTTCGAGCTGCTCGAAGCCCGCGACCAGATGCTGGCACAAGAGTCGCGTTGCGAGCTGATCGCCGAGGCGGACGTGGGTCATGCGGACACGGCCGTCCATGGTGATCGTGCTCAGGTTGCGATCGACGACGAGCGAGTCGTCCCATTCGAACAGAGCGCTGCCGCGCATCGAGCCTGGGTCATCGATCTGGATCGGTTCCTCGGCGGCAAGCTCGACCTCGTCGATGTTCTCGTCGACAAGCGGATCAACTGCATCAACATCGGCATCAACGCTCTCGGCTTGCTCGGCCTCGCGATAGTCCGCGACGACAAGCCTGCCGGGATGGTCAACGCGGAGCCTGCCGAGCTCGTTGTTCGCAAAGATCTCCGGGCCTTCGAGGCGCAGGAGCGTGTCGATCGCGCGCTCTTCACCCTCGGCGGGCTCGATGGGCGATTCGCGGAGCGATTGGATGACGGCCGGGGCACCGCCTTCTTCCAGTTGCGCAGCGCCGATCGCTCGCACGCGGAGCACCTCACGCTTGTCCCGATCGACTCGCACGCCCAGGGCGTCGGTGGTGCCCTCGCTCTGTTCGCGATAAGGCGTGAGCTCGATGTGGACGCGCTCGGCGGTCACCTCGTCGATGGCCAGTTCCTGTGGCCTCCAGGTCGCGAACGCGTTGCCAAAGCAATCGAGTGTGCCCTGGCGATCATCGAAGAGCATCTGCTTGGTCCAGTTCGCGGTTGCGATCGCAGGGCCGGACTCACTATCGCGATGTCTGGTGAAGGTGCCGGCGCCGAATACTTCGACAATGCGATCGGTGCCGTTGAGGTGGACCTGGCTTCCGCCGATCTCGTCGTTGCCTTGGCGGAGCACAACAGTCTCGCCTTCGAGGTCAGCGATTTTGAGCGACGCATCGGCGCGGAGGCGATCGCAGGTTGCCAGGATCAGGTTCTCGGTATCGGTATATTGCACGTCGTCTCGAGCGCTGACGAACGCGATTACCAGCTTGTCCTCTTCGTTGCGCCGCAGGCGGGCATCGACGATGCCTGCGAGCAGGGTCGACGCGTCGCGCCGGACTTCGGCTCTTCCTTCGATCGACACGGTCCGCGGGTCCGACCTGCCGGCATCGCTTGCCGCAAAGTCGACCGCAAGGCGTTCACCCAGGATCGTTGCGCCTCGGCCATCACCGCCGGTGACCGGTCCGACGACCTCGAGATGCCGAAGGTTTGGCTTGCGGTCCTCGGTTCGCTCGAAGAACGTCGCGTCCATGACCTCTCCACCCAAGCGGGCTTCGCCGTCGAGGGCTTCGACTCGGCCGATCATCTTGGCCCAGACCAGGTCGCCCGTGATTTTCTCTTCGCGCAGAGCGAGTTGCATGTCCGCGCGTTCGGTCCAGGAGACGCGCCTCGGTGATGCAGGATCGGGGCGAACCTGCTCATCGCGCAGGGCGTGGGCGATGCCCGCGCCGGGAATGCTTGCCTCGCCTGTGTAAAGATTGAACTCGACGCGTCCGGCTTCGAGCATGCCAGCGCCCGGTTGCATGAGCCGCACGGAGTGGGGGCCGAGGCCACCCAGGGCCAGTTCACGGTGGGTTGCTTTGTAGAGCAGTTCGCCGCAGAATCCGGTGGAACCGCTCTGGTGATCCTCGAAGGCAACGGAGCCGGATTCAGGGGCGCTGAATCGCACGGCGAGGTGGTTCTGTTCCTTCAACTCCGCCGGCGCGCCATCCTCAAGAAAGTCCACGATCATGGGGCCGTCCCAGTTCAGCACGACCGTTTCATCCTGAGCGAGCAGATCGAGGGCGACCTGTTCGTCGGGCTGGTCTTGGGGGTCCTGCACGGAATCCTGTTGGATCAAGTCCCCGATCGCACTTAGCGGCTCAGGTTGGCGGGTCATTGCCGCGATGGCGGCCGATGTGAGCACGTTGCGGAGAGAAGATCCGGCGCTTTGAGCGGCTGGCAATGGGATGCTGGCTTGTTCGCGGCCGAGAGCGTCATGCGGCAGCTTGTTGTCGACAAGCCGGGCGAAGACGTCCAAGCGGTCGCCCCGGATTTCCTTCACACCCTGCACGACGCGCACGGCGTCCTGGAACAGCACGTGATAGTGGCGGCGAACCGGGGCCTTGCGCTCGGCCTCGGGCTTGGCACCGGGCATCTGCGGATCAGCCGATGCGCTCTCCGTGGGGTTGATCGGGTCGGCTTCGGGCCTCAAGTTGTTCGCTCTTGCGTTCTGCCGATTTGGTCGGTTCGGATTGCCGCCCGGGCTGCGGGCGATCTCGACCGGCGGATCCTCTTGCTCAAGAGTCTTGGGTCGATAGACGAGGCTCTCACCCTCGCGTACCTCCACGTACTCGATGCGCTGGCGAGACTCGTTAAACATGGCCTTCATGCCGATGCCGGCGAAGTCGACCTGCTCGGTGTGCACGGTAAGCCGGCCCGGCGATGAGACCTCACCGATGGTGAGATTGAAGTCAAATCGATCGGTGTTTGCGACGAGCCTCGGTTCGGCGAACGAGATGTCTGGTCTGCCTCCGCCCTTGGGTGGGTCGTAGACGAACATCTGCACGCCTCCTGTGAGGCTGCCGGATTCTGGTCTTTTACCATCGGGCATGGTGAGCACCGCGCGGGGCGCGGTGATGAGCACGAACTCTCCCGATTGCATGTAGATCCAAGTCCGCATCCGGCTCGCTTCGTACCGCCGATTGGGCATGGGGTCGAGCTTGCCGAAGTTCATCTCGGCGACGAGCCTGGTGGGGTCATCCTTGTCGGTGATCTGGATCTGCAGGCCCTTGCCTGAGAGCACCTGGGGGCCTGCACCGGGGGCGGGCAGGTTGCCGATGATGGGTGAGTCGCCGTCTTCGATCGTGAGATCGGATTGCCCGCTGCCCGGACCTCGCATGAGAAAGAACACGAGCGTGGAGAGCGACGCGATCGCCGCGATCGACAGAAGCCCTGCGCCCACGAGTTGGCCGTCAATTCCACGTTTGCCCGAGCGCTTCTTTGGCATGGGTCAATGTTATGCGATCAAGCGTCGTCGCGAGCCTTGTCGTATAGCCCTTTGGCCCTGAGCAGGTGCTCAATTGCCTCTCGAACCGCACCCTGGCCGCCGCCAAGCTCGGTGACGAACTGCGCAACTTCCCGTGCACTGGGGTCGGCATCTAGGACCGATATCGCAATGCCCACCTCTCGCATCAACTTCAAGTCGGCCCAGTCGTCCCCGATGCACGCGACTTGCTGGAGATCCAGACCCAGTTGGCTCGCCATCGTTCGGGCGGCTTGGAGCTTGTCTTCCACGCGTTGGTTGATGCGAGTGATGCCCAGATCCCGCATGCGATGGACCACTGCGGGCCCGCCTCGCCCGGTGATCACGCCGATGTGCAA
>JAJDDL010000079.1 GCA_029260335.1 Phycisphaerales bacterium
GGGGTTGTCCAGATCGCGGGCGTAGTTTGCGACGTGGAAACCGGGTTTGTCCAGATGATCGGGGAAGGCACGCTCGCGATAGTTTTCGCCGGTCGCGCCGACCGGATCGCGCATGAGCACGAGGATCATCCCCTGGGCAGATTCGGAGATCTCGCCGGGAGCGAGTTTGCGCAAGAACCCGGTGGACTCAGGTGTTGCACTCTTTGGTTCGCCGACGGCGTAGCTCGCGTCGACTAAGAGCCCCTTGCTCAGCAGGTCCAATCGCTCGGGCGTTGCGCTGCCCAGCAGGTTCAAGATGAGTCTTCCGCCGGGTTCGAGCAGCTCGCGATAGGACTCGATCGTGCTCGCGAGCGAGCCTCGCGTTGAGGCTTGGCTGAGTGCGATGACAACGCCAAAGCGAGACTTGATCTCTTTGAGTTGCGACTCAGGAACAAAGCGGAGGGTGTCGTTGGCGAAATGCTGTTGGGTCCAGTGGGCCAGATCCTCTTGGACGACTCCCACAATCTCAGAGGCGCTCGAGCAGGCTTGGAGCATCGCGGCGGACCATCCGGCGCCGCGATTTGCGTCCAGCACTCGATCGTTGTTTGCGACGTACTTGGACGCGAGCAGCACTCGGGCGATGGCACGCTCGGCGTTGTCTCCGACGATCTTGGGCACGTCGCGTGCAAACGCGTCTGCGCCAGGGCTGACGCCTGGGCAGGCCGAGTCATCTGCTCGTTTTTCAAGCAGCAGGGTGACTTGCCAGCCCTCATCCTTGAGCGCGTCAATGGAGATGATGTTCTGGGCGAGCGGGTGACGGGAGAATCCCGCGTCCAGAAACTGCTGGAGCCACCAGTTGCGATCACGGACGGTGAGATGCCAGCGGTCGTCGCGATCGGCGGCGATGGCGATCTGGACGAAACAGGATCGAGAACAAACGCGATACAACTCGCTCAGCGCTGTTGGCACGTCTTGCTCAGCGATGTGCTCGAGCAGGTCGGTGCATACGACGGTCTGGAATGACTCGTCGGCGTAGGGAATCTGCAGGATCGAGCCGGTTTCGAATCGACCGGGCGCGAGGCGATTGCCCTCCTCGATCGGAGCCTCGGCGATGTCCATGCCACGCGCGTCGATGCCCTGGCGAAGGAGTGTCCGCACGAGCAAGCCCATGCCGCAACCGACATCGAGCACCGAGCCCCCGCCGCAGGTCGTCAGGATCTGCTGGACGACGGCCACAGGATCCTGGATCGAGTGCGAGCCCCAGCGATCGTCGCGCGACCAGTAGTCGCGATACGTCGCGGCGTAGTCGGGGCTTGGGCTCTGTGTCTGGTTGGATTCGGTTTCACGCATCGTGGTATCGGGCGGTCATGTCCAGGTCGCACACGCCGCCGAAGAAGTGTTCATCCTTGGTGACGCGGACATTAAAGAACGCCGCCTCATCCTGCCAATGCAAGACGCGCTCGTTCTCGTAGTACTGATCGAGTTCCTCTGCAACCACCGCCTGGACCTCGTAAAAGCCGGCGCCAAGGCGGCAGTCACAGGCGAACTCAAGCTCGAATGGCTCGCCCGCCTGGAACTCTCGCTCCCAGAACGGCTCGGGCCTATCCGCGACATCGCCGCCGGCGTCGGCCGCAGCCCACGTGTCGATGTCCTGGTTGAGCGTGCCCCAGGAGTAGATCTTGACGCCCTCTTTGTTTCGGATGCGCACGGCGACGTTGAGTCGCGACAAGGGCTTGTGGACGGTGCCGGTGACGCGGATGCGCATGGGTTCGCCCGCGCGGTACTGGCCGGCGTGCTCGCCGACCTCGTCGAGCATCTCGACGCTCCGGATGACCGCGTCGTAGTCGCCGAAGGAAGTCGGGTCGGCGTTAATTGTCGGGGCCGTCCGCGCACGAGTGACCTGCCGTTCGAGGCGTTTGACATGCGCCCTGGACCAGCGTTTCTCTTCTTCGTGCAAGAGCCTGCGATACTCGAGGACGACCTCGCCTGGGGCACCCACGGCACGGATCGCACCCTCGTGCAGGAGTATGGCGCGGGTGGTCAACGTGCGGATGACCTCCTGCTGGTGGCTGACGAATACGAGCGTGACGCCGTTGTCCTCGCGGAGTTGGCGCAGGCGTTGGTGACATCGCTTCTGGAAGAGGTTGTCGCCCACGGCGAGGGCTTCGTCGATCACGAGGATCTCGGGATTGAGTTGCACTTGGACGCTGAACGCGAGCCGGACTTTCATGCCCGAGGAGTAGGTCTTGACGGGCTGGTCCATGAAGTCGCCGATGTCAGCGAACGAGGCGATGTCGTCGAACAGGTTCTCGACTTGCTTGCGGTTGAGGCCGAGGATTGCGCCGTAGAGGAAGACGTTCTCGCGGCCGGTGAACTCGGGGTTGAACGCGCTGCCGAGTTCGAGCAACGCATCGACCCGGCCATCCACGCGTATCTCGCCCTCGGTGGGGGTGAGCACGCCGGCGATGATCTGCATGAGGGTGCTCTTGCCCGAGCCGTTGCGGCCAATCACGCCGATCGCCTCGCCCCGGCGGACTTGCAGGTTGATATCCCGGAGCGCCCAGAAATCGCGGTGGTATTGCTTCTTCCAGCCGAGCAGGGTCTGCTTGAGTCGATCCGAAGGCTTGGCGAATACGCGGTAGCACTTGGAGATATCGCGGATGTCGATGACGATATCGCTTGAAGGCGTCGTCGGCACAGCCTTCTCGATGACCGTTGCTGGTTTGGGCGCGATAAGCGTCTCAGATGACATCGGCAAACCCCCGGCGAGTTCGCATGAAGATCGCATAAGACATGAGCATGGCCACCAAGCTGATGGCCGTCCAGATGCCCCAGGCCAGCCAGTTGGGCTGCTCACCGGCAAGCACCACGCTTCGCACGCCCGAAACCACGACTGTCAAGGGGTTGAGATACAGGATCCAAACGAACTTCACGGGTACCGTGTCGATCGAGTAAATGATCGGGGTCGCAAAGAACAGCAAACGCGTGACCGAAGATCCCAGAAACTGCTGCAGGTCGCGGTAGTACACGCCCATCGCACCGAGCGACCAGCCCGCTGCGATCGCGAGAAATATCGCCGGCAGGAGCAAGATCGGCAGGAGCAGCGCGGTCCAAGATACCGAACTGCTCGGGATGATCAGCGTGGCGAGAAAAACGAGCGCAAAGCCGACCGCCGCGTGTGCCACGGAAGTCAGCACGCCGGAAACCGCGAAAATCTCCAGCGGGAACGCCATCTTCTTCACAAAGTTTCGTTTGGAGGTGATCTGGGCCGCAGATCTTCCGAATGGTTCTGCGAACATCTGGAACGCGGTAAGCCCGGCAAAGAGGTACAGGGCGTATTCGAATGGGCCTTCTTGGGGTTTCCCGCTGAGGCGGACCTGAAGGATTGTGTTGAAGACAAAGGTGTAGACCACGAGCATGAGCAAGGGGTTGAGGATGTCCCATGCGAAGCCCAGATGCGTGCCGCGTGTGCGGTTGAGAAGATCTCGTTTCACGAACTGCCAGATGAGATTGCGGTGTCCGAACATCGTGCGCGCGAACGCGACGGGGTTGAGCCATTTGGCCAGCGAGGGGCCATGCGGCGAGATCACCATGGTTCGGGAGATCGTGGTCATCAATGGTTCCTAGCCAGCCGGGGTTGCCTGCCGATTGGCCTTGATCTCCTTGAGGTACTGCTCGGTCTGCGCGTCGGCCTGGCGGACGATCTCGACATCCAACTCGGGCTCTCCTGCGATCGGTCGCCCGAGAAACTCGGCGATCCCAAGGATGGCGCTGCGTCGATCGGCATCGAGCGACTCATAGCTGAGCCGGTATGGCTCGATGCCGGTTCGATCGAAGAACCGCGTCCAGAAGACGTTGAACGACTCGATGCTCTTGATGTGGTGTTCGATCTTTTCCATATCCAAGGGCGGCGGGGGGGCGTCCTCGTTCTTGGCGAGGTCGTCGCGCCATTGGGCCCACTTGCCCGAGGTCTGCGCTCGCCAGAAACTCAGGGCTTGTCGCTCGACGTCGTCGCGCCAAAGGAAGATGAACCGGAAGTTTGCAAAGAGCCGCTGGATGAGTTCGAATCTATCGGCGACCGGTTCTCTCATGTGCTTGCGCATCTGTTGTGGATGGGTCGCCATGAGTTTGATGGCGAACACGTCCTCAACGGACTTCTCTTCTCGCATCTTGTCGAGCCATTGCTCACAAGTCGTCCCCTGGTCCGCCGCAGCCTGGAAGCCGAAGAGCGTGGGATGGAACCACTCGTGCGGATCGTTGAGTCCGTTATTGACCAGGAGTCGTTGGAGGAGATTGCTGCCGGTACGCCCGGTCGTGGCGACGACGTATTCGAGTGGTTTCATATCCAGTGTGCTCGTTCCATACGTGCACGGAGCGGTCAGTCTCCATGCCCGTTCGGGCTCAAATCCTTCCAAACAGCGAACAAAGCATTGGGGATTCGCTGCTCTATACAGTAGCAGAGAGCGTACGAGCACTTCGGGTGTCGATCCACGATCCGGGTC
>JAJDDL010000080.1 GCA_029260335.1 Phycisphaerales bacterium
TTATAACGATTCCTTCAGGTTCTCATCCAGACTTTGACGGATTCGATCGGCCCAGATTTTGTAACCGTCGGCGTTGAGGTGAAGTTGATCGTCGCGAAAAAGTTCCTGGCGCGGCTCGCCTGATTCGTTCAGGAATGCCGAGCGGGTTTCTATGACGTGGCATCGGTCATCGTTGCCGGTCAAGTCGCGAATCAGGTCGTTGGCGTTCGAGATTTTTGACCAGTGTTCCCAACGACTTGCGGTCGGCGTGGTTTCGATGACGGTGTAGCCCAGGAAGCGCTCGTTTGGGCCAGAGAACTGGGGAACCGAGACGTATGCGCGTTCGGCTCTTTTATTGGCGACAGTGAGATTTGGGGTGCGTTCGATGGAGCGAACGCGGGTCTCGATCAGCTCGTCGATGAGTTCTTTGGTCTCCGGATCCTCGTAAGACCTGACAACGCCGTATTGCTTGCGCAACCGGTGGAGGATGTCGTCTGTGAGTTGGGCGGCGTTTGCCTCGCCTGCGTTGCCCACCAGCGATTGGATGGAAACGTACCACCGGCCTTCGCCCGGGCGGATGGTGGCCCGGACCGCGGTCTCGGGGTTGCCGGCATGGACGACGCACCCTTCTGGGAGTTGGACATCCAGGCCGACGGCGGGGATGTGCAGGGGTTCTTCCTGCATGACGATGCCCAGCGGCTGGGCCGAAACGGGCATGGCGGGCAGCAGGAGGGCAGCGGCGAGCAGGGCGTGGACCGGGAGGGCCCAGCCGCAGATGCGGCGGGCGATCCGGAGGGCCAGCGAGTTGTCGGTTGTGTTGGTGCGGTTGGCGTGGTGTTTCATGGGGAGGTCTCGGGGTGCGGGTGGGGTGGAGCTTGGGAGTCTGGGAACTTTTCGTACGCTGGTGGGAGTTGGATCGTTTGACTCCAGAATGCTTGGGTCTACGCTACCGGGCTCGACTGAGGCCGCCTGGGAGGCGGTCTCGACCATTTGTCGTGCGACAGCCACCGGTTTGCTGCTTGGAGGCGATTTGAGCGGCGGTGGTCATAGTCGCGAGTTTGCGTTCGTGGAACTGGCTTGCAGTGAGGCGTGATGACAGGCGGAAAGATTCGCATCAGAATGGAAGCCTACGACCACGTGGCGCTGGACGCGTCGGCGAAGGAAATCGTGGACCACGCCAAGCGTACGAACGCGAAGGTTGCTGGCCCGATTCCGCTGCCGACTCGGATCGAGCGGTACACGGTTTTGCGTGGGCCGTTTATCGATAAGAAAAGCCGGGAGCAGTTCGAGATCCGCACACATAAGCGGATTATCGACATTCTCGAGCCCAACGCTCGCACGGTGGAGGCGCTGAACCGCCTTGTCGTTCCGGCCGGTGTGTTCGTCAGGATTAAGGCTTAGAAACTTTTGGTCGGCCCTCTGGGGTCGGCCTTTTTCGTTGTTGGGATGGTTGCCATGGGCGTCACTTTGATGGGCCGGAAACTGGGAATGACTCGCGTGTACGGCGAGGGCAATGTCAGTATTCCTGTCACGATCATCGAGGTCGGGCCGAACGTCATCACGCAGGTCCGCACGCCGGATCGCGATGGCTCCTCGGCGGTGCAGGTCGGTTTTGGGGACATGAAGGCCCGCAACAGCACGATGCCCATGATCGGGCATGATGCTTCGGCGGGCTCTAGCCCGAAGCGGCATCATGGCGAGTTCCGGGTGGACGAGAAGGAGCTCGGGAACTTCGAGGCCGGCCAGGAGCTGGGCATCGATGATCTGGCCGAGCTCAAGTACGTCGACGTGATCGGCACGAGCAAGGGCAAGGGATTCCAGGGCGGCATGAAGCGTCACGGGTTCAAGGGCCAGCTCGCGACTCACGGCGTGGAGCGCAAGCACCGTTCGCCGGGCTCGATCGCGGGTCACTCTTCGAATCCGGGCAAGAGCGGCCGGATCAAGAAGGGCAAGAAGATGTCTGGCCATATGGGCTGTGCGCGGATCACCGTTCGCAGCCTCGATGTGGTGCAAGTGGACAAGGATCGTGGTCTGCTGCTGGTCAAGGGGCCGGTGCCGGGGCACAATCAGGCGTTGGTGCAGATTCGGCCGTCGGTACGGCTGTATAAGAGCAAGGGCGCATAAAGCCTGAGCTATGGTTTTTGGCTTGCGGGTGGCAACACTCGCGGGGCCCGGTGGGTCTGCGGAAGATACCGCCGGGTGAGGACAAATCGAGCCGCTTTCGGGCGGCATGACGGCCGAGTCGAATCTCAGCCGACCCGCGTCTTGCGAGATAATCGTGAGATGGACCGGACCCGACCTTTGAGAGAAGGACGGAAGCCGGCAACAGGAGTCGGAGAGTGAGGCGAAGCACGCGGGCTCATTGCCAACTCGGGTGATGGGCTGAGCTAGGCGTCGGTAGAGGATACGAAATGGACGTACCCGTCTACAACATGCAAGGCGAGTCGGTCGGCAACATGTCGATTGACGAGCAGTCTCTGGGCGGCGTGATCAACACGTCTCTTCTCAAGCAGGCGTACGTTCGCTATCACGCGAACCGCCGGCAGGGATCGGCCCGGAACAAGAGTCGAAGCTTTATCCAAGGCTCGACCCGCAAGATCTATAAGCAGAAGGGCACCGGCAGGGCCCGTCACGGCAACAAGAAGGCCAACATCTTCAAGGGCGGCGGTCGCGCACACGCGAAGACCAAGACCCGCGAGGACTATCGCCTGGATATGCCCAAGAAGATGCGTCGGCAGGCGAATAGAAACGCACTGCTGAGCAAGATCTTGGACAACGAGATCCGGGTGATGGACAGCTTGGACTTTGCGACGCCCAAGACCAAGGCGTTCGAGGCGATGCTCGCGGCACTGAAGTTCGACCGCAAGGCGTTGGTGGCGCTCTCTGGCGATAGCGAGAAGAGCCGCAACGCGAGGTTGAGCGGGCGGAACAGCACCGCGGCGACCTTGTGCCGGGTGGGCGACCTGAACTGCTTTGAGATGCTCAATCACCGGTACCTGGTGATTGAGAAGTCGGAGCTCGAGGCCTGGCTTGCCGGTCCGAGCTCGCAGACTGACAAGCACGCGAAGGTTGATCCGATGGGCGCACAAGCGACGAAGGGAGACGCGTGATGCATGACACCGTCGTCGTCAAGAAGCCGTTGTTGACCGAGAAGAGCACGCACCTGATCAACGAGGACAACACGTACACATTCGTTGTTGATCGTCGGGCCCGCAAGGACCAGATCAAGGGCGCGATCGAGCGTCTGTACAGCGTGAAGGTCGAGGATGTGCGAACGATCACCCGCAAGGCCAAGGCGCGTCGCCTGCGTTACGGCTGGGTGGACATGGGCGAGCACAAGAAGGCGATGGTGCGGCTGGCCGAGGGCAGCAGCATCGAGTTGTTCTAGAGGATTTTTTCAGTAGTTTCGGGAGCCTCAGATGGCGATCAGAGTCTACAAACCAACGAGCGCGGGTCGGCGCAACGCTTCGGTGAACACCCATGAAGAGGTGACCCGGAAGGAGCCGCACAAGCCCCTGCTTAAGCCTCTGCCCAAGAAGGGCGGACGCAATA
>JAJDDL010000009.1 GCA_029260335.1 Phycisphaerales bacterium
GGAAGAGTGGACCGACAACCCGGCATTGCGGGTGCACATGGAAGCCGTCGCGGCGTGCATGACCGCGTATGCCCAGAAGCTCGAGCCCGAACAGCAGGACCGCTGGACGATCTGCGGCTTGCTCCACGATTTTGACTATGAAAAGCACCCGACGGCAGAGGAACACCCATTCGTGGGCGTCAGGCACCTCGAATCACTCGGCGTCGACGAGGAGATTTGCACCGCCATCCTTGGACACGCCGATTACTCGGGCGTCGCCCGAGAGACGCCCATGGCGAAGGCGTTATTCGCGGTTGATGAACTCAGTGGGTTCATCGTCGCTTGCGCCAAAGTCCGGCCCGAGGGGATCCAGACGCTCGCGCCCAAGAGCGTCAAGAAGAAGCTCAAGGACAAGGCGTTCGCGGCGGCGGTGAATCGCCAGGACATCGCGACTGGGATCGAGGAACTCTCGCCCTTGTTGGGGGAGGAGTTCGACCAGACCGTGCATATCCAGGCTTGCATCGACGCGATCCGAGGCGAGTGCGAGCGGCTTGGGGTCTAGTCGAAGCGAGTCGTCCGGCGGTGCCGTGGTGTGAGGAGGCTCTGCGACGAACGCCACGCGGGCGTGAACGACTCACCTAAACATCTTCAACTGCTCTTCGGTCACCACGCCCCCGGCGATCGGGTGCTCGATGTCCAGGCGATAGTCGCCCGAATAGCACGCCGTGCAGTAGTGCTCGTTGGGATGCTTCACGCAACTCAAAAGGCCGTCGAGCGAGAGATACGCGAGTGAATCGACGCCGAGGTAGTCGCGGATCTCCTCGACCGTGCGTCCGTTGGCGATGAGCTGATCGCGCGTCGCGAAATCGACGCCGAAATAGCAAGGATGGCGGATCGGCGGGCAACTGATCCGCAGGTGGATCTCTTTCGCGCCCGCCGCTCGAACCTGTCGCATCTTCTCACGCGTCGTGGTCCCGCGAACAACCGAGTCGTCGACGATGACCAGCCGCTTGCCATCCACGAGTTCGCTGATGACGTTGAGCTTGAGCCTGACCGCCCTGCGCCGCTGGTCCGCAGTAGGCTTGATAAACGTCCGGCCCACATATCGATTCGGCACAATGGCTTCGCGATAGGGCAAGCCGCTGGCTCGTGCAAATCCGTTTGCGGCACTGCGCCCCGAGTCGGGCATCGGCACCACCCAATCGGCATCGACCGGAGATTCTTCGGCGAGCTTGGCGCCAAGCGATTCACGGACCCGCTGCACATTCTGGCCAAATACTTCGCTCGCGGGGCTGGCAAAGTAAACGTGTTCAAATACGCAGTACGCGGGACGTTCAACAGGATCGGCAAACCGGTCGCTCTCGATTCCCGCGTCGCTCAGACGCACGATCTCACCCGGCTCGACCTCACGGAGGAACTCGGCGCCGAGCACATCGAGCGCCACGGTCTCGCTTGCAACAACCGGCTCGCCGCTCGGCAGACGCCCGAGCACGAGCGGACGCCACCCCCACGGATCGCGTGCGGCCTCGATGCGATCCTCAAACAGGAAGATCAAGCTGAACGCGCCTTGGAGCCTGCGAAGCGTTGCCTTCATCGGCTCGTGCCGGCCGCTCGCGGCGAGGTCCTGCTGGGTGGGCGATGCGAGCAGGTGCACAATGACTTCTGTGTCGCTCGTGGTGTGAAAAAGATGCCCCCGACGCTCAAACTTCTCGCGCAAGAGGTCCGCGTTGATGAGATTGCCATTGTGTGCGACGGCAACTTGGCCGCCGATGTACCGCTCTACCAAGGGCTGGGTGTTGCACGCGAGGCTCCCGCCCGCGGTCGAATACCGGTTGTGTCCGATCGCGCCGCGCAATGGCTTTTTGTTCAGCCGAGCGATCTCGTGCTCGCCAAAGACCTCAGAGACAAGGCCCATGCCGACTTCGCTGTCGATGCCGTCTTCGTTGAGCACGGCGATCCCGGCGCTCTCCTGGCCCCGGTGCTGCTGGGCGAATAAGCCGAGATACGTCAACTCGACCGCGTCCTCTCGACCCCACACGCCAAAGACGCCGCATTTCTCCTTGGCCTCGTGGTCGCCGAGGCGCGGCGAACCGACCGCCGGCGAGGGCGTCAGGACCTTGAGCGGCACGTCAGTCGGTCTCTTTTGCAAGCGGGGCTCCGGCGGGTGGGTCATTCTAGAAGTTCCGCAGACACAAGTCTGGGATTCGTTCGCTGTCGAATGGCCAAGTGGGTCCTTGGACCCAGCACCAGGCGGCTCTGCCGACCGGCTGGAAACCGGTGCTACCGCCGTCGGCGATGCGGGCGGGGACGCCCTCACCCTGGGTCAATGGGGGCGTTGCCGACTCCGAGGCCTCGATTGACATCACCCCCTGCCCGACCTTCAATACCGACCTGCCCGGATCGATCGGCCCGCAGTCGCGGCAAGCCCATTCGGTCGTCACCCTGACACCCTCGCGGACCTCGCGAGGAGACGGAGAAATCATGGCGCGCTATCTCGGACCGAAGGTCAAGCTCTCTCGCCGTGTCGGCGTTCCTATCGCCGACATCCCCAAGCACACCGCTCGCCAGCAGCTCACCCCGCCGGGCATCCACGGCTACCGGGGCCGCCGCCTGCGTGACTACGGCGTCCGCCTGGTGGAGAAGCAGAAACTTCGATACCACTACAACATCATGGAAAAGCAGTTCCGCCGCTACGTGGATGAGGCGACCCGCCGCAAGGGCAACACCGGGGACAACCTCCTGGAGCTCCTGGAGCGTCGCCTGGACAACGTCGTGAGGCGTTCGGGGTTGGCCCCCACTATCTGGGCAGCTCGCCAGCTCGTCGCGCACGGCCACGTCAAGCTCAACGGCGTCAAAACCGACCGCCCGAGCTGCCAGGTCCGCGTCGGCGACACCCTGACCTTCAAGGACAAGATCCAGCCCCGCCTGCGTGAGAATATGGAGCAGGTCGGCGGACACGATGTCCCCGGCTGGATCGATCTGAATCCCTCGGAGCTGATCGCCAAGGTGGTCGCCCGTCCGACCCGCGATCAGGTCCCATTCGACGTGAATACGAACCTCATCGTCGAGTTCTATCGATAAGACCGCTGCTGCTGAGACTCAGGGGCCCCAGGCGAAATCCTGGGGCTCTTTTCTCAACCAATCCAGCCGCGGCGCATATCGTCTGACGGCTATCCCAAGGGGCCCTGCATGACCAAGTTCCTTCGTAAGTACCAGAAGTTCCTGCTCGTCATCTTCGCCTCAGGGCTCATGGTCGTATTTGTGGCGCCCCAGGCGATCACGCAGTACGGCAAAGGGATGGGCAAGAGAACCGAGCTGTACATCGGTGAGCGTGCGATCAACACCCTGGACATCCAGCAGGCTGCTCGTGAGCGGGAGGCCATCGGCAACTTCCTCGTCGGCACGCGGCTCTATGACCCCAGGGTGGTCTCAATCGTCACCGGCGAGAACGCCATGCATTGGATCTTGCTCAAGCACTCGGCAAGCAAGGGCGGCTATGTCGGCGAAGCCGGCGATGGCCAGAGCTGGATCCAGGAACTCGGCCAAGCGTTTGCCGCGAGGTTTGAGTCCGAGTTCGCGGCCAGCGGAACTGAGGATCTCGACACCGAGATGGTTCTGCAATCTTCGATAGCCCAGATCGAGACCATCCGCCAGCAAGCGGCCGCCAGCAGCCGGCTGAATTTGGACCAGTTCGACCTCGCCCTGGCCCACGCCCGGGGGGTCACGCGGATGATGCAGTCCTACTTCAGTGCCCCGCGCCTGAGCCAACCCGCGGCGATCGCGCAAGCGAAGTTCCAGCTTGATGAGATCAACCTCGAATACGTCTTCATTCCCGGCGATCGGGTCTTCGAGGGCGAGATCGAAGAATCCCAACTCCAGACCCATTTCGCTCAGTTTCAAGATGTGGAGCCAGGCGAGGGAGAGTTCGGCATTGGATACGTACGCCCGGCCCGAGTGAAGTTCGAGGCGATCACCCTCGAACGAAACGCCATTCGCGATGCAATCCCGATCACCGGTCGGGAGATGGTCAACGAGTATCACTCCAACCCCGACAAGTACATCACCGAGTTTGATGAGTCGCTCAGTGACGAAGAACTCACCGCCGCCCGCCAGGTCGAATATGACAAGGCCCGCGCGGCGTTACGCGAGGCTCGAGCACAAGAGCTAGTTGAAGAAGCTGCGGCACAGGCGCGCCGGCTGGTGCTCCCAACTCTTGACCGCGGACCCGATGGGCTCGTGAAACTCTCCGCGGACACAGGCCTGGGCGGCCCCTCGCTCGAACAACT
>JAJDDL010000081.1 GCA_029260335.1 Phycisphaerales bacterium
GTCCAGAATCAACAAGGCCGTTGGCATCGATGTTTGGCCCGGTGAGAAGGAAATCGATGGCGCCGTCGCCATCAAAGTCGCCCGCGCCGGCGGTAGACCAGCCAAGGAATCCGTTCGCGTGCGTGCTGTGGTAGCTCGTGAGGACCTCTCCGGTGTCTCCTGCGAGCAGGTAGCATGCGCCCGCTCGGTTCGCAACCGTGCTCTCTTGGAATGAGGCGACGATGAGGTCTCCCACGCCATCGAAGTTCGCGTCACCGCAGCCTCGGCCGATGCCCATCAGTTCGCCGTCGGTTGCGCCCGCTCGGCTCCACAGGAGCGTGCCGTCGGCTCCGGAATAGACCGAGAATCGACCTCTGCCGACGCCGCCGCCGGTGTCACCGAGGTCGCCCACGTAGATGTCGTTGATGCCATCGCCCGAGACATCGCCTGGGCTACCGACGAATCCAGATCCGAAGTTGCTTGCGGTCGATCCGCCGGGGATCGGCGAGAACGGGAGTTGCGAGGCGTCTGCGCCGCTGTAGACGTAGACCTCGCCTTGGCCTTGGGCGCCGCCGCCGGGAGCTCCGACGACAAAGTCGGCTTTTCCATCGCCTGTAATGTCACCGATGCCGCTCACGCCGCCGCCGAAGAACGTCGCGCCACCCGGCCCGTCGATGGCATAGATGAGTTCGAACGGCGCGACGGCCGAGTAGACATACGCTCGACCGATTCTGACCCCGCCCGATCGATAGGTCGGGCTGCCGATGAGGATGTCGGTCTTGCCATCGCCGTTGATGTCATCGATCGAGTCGGTCATGGCACTGCCCGCGCCCGAGGTGGGCGTGCCGAACGCGTGGGCGAAGCCGGCACCGGTCCATGTGTGCACGGTGGATCCATCAAAGCCCGAGATCAGATGCACATTGCCCGGCCCGACGAAGCGTTGGAATGACTGGGTGTCTGGTGCGCCATACGCGTAGTCTGCGCAGCCATCGCCGGTCACGTCGCCTAATGCGACGATCGCGAAGTTTGTGACGGCGTTGCCCTCTTCACCCTCGTGGACGCGCAAGAGCTCGCCGTCGGCGCCGGAGAACACGTACATCTTGCCCGCGTCCGGGCCTGCATCGGCCTCAAAGCGAGCCCCGATCCCGACGTCGGGGACACCATCGCAGTCCACGTCGCCCAGGATGCGCACGACCGTGCCCAGGCGATCGGTTGCTTCCAAGCCGGTCCAGTCCTCAATCACCCTGACTGGTTCATCGAACTGTGCCAATGCGACCGTGGACAAAGAGAGAGCGAGCAGGGAGATCGCCTCGTGCAACGTGTTACACGACCTGTGTGATGTGGCAGGAGATTGCTGGCTCATAAGCCGGCGTGCTTGGAGGGACGTGGTGGAGCAAGATCTCGACATTGAATGGGACACGGTCTTCTCCAAGCGGCGCATCTGCGCAGCGGGTCATGCGATGCTCGTGCGACTCAAGCCACCGGCATGATGCAACCTACAAGGCACGACCTCACAGAACTAGGACGATCCGAGCACTAGATAGCTGTTTCACTTGGTGTTTCTTGCTCTCTTACAGCGAGGTCGGTGCAGACATAGCCACCAACGAGGTTTTCGATGGTGGTGATTGCATCGGCTATCTTGTTCGGGTCTGTTGCGTAGTGAATCAGCTCGCTGACTGATCGTTCGGGGGCGGGTCTTGCTCACCCCTGAGCTTCTTCATCTCCGCAAGCGTCGCGTCGAGTTGTGAGCGAAGCTGGCGTACGCGAAGAAGCGATCGCACACGCGTGACGAGTTCGAGCTTCTGCACAGGCTTGGTCAGAAAGTCGTCGGCCCCGGCTTCGACCGCGCGTTCAACATCGCCCACCTCGTTGAGCGCGGTTACCATGACGATCGGGATGCCGCGGGTCTTTTCGTCGCGTTTGAGGCGTTCGCAGACCTGGTAGCCGCTGACCATGGGCATCATGATGTCGAGCAGGATCAGATCGGGCGGGTCTTGCTGGACCATGTCCAGGGCCTCTTGGCCATCGCGGGCGATAGGCAGATCGCACTCCAGATCGTCCAGGTAGGCCACCAGCAACTCGACGTTCTGGGGGTTGTCATCGACGATGAGCACGGTGTTGCCGCGGAGGGTTGTCTCGGCTTCGCTCATGCCCAGACAATACACCTCCGGTGGGCCTCGCCGCGATAGCCCGGCAACCTTCCGTGATTTCATTTGTTGGACTCTTGGAGGGAAATGGGGTAACAATCCCTTCGGAGGGAGTTTTTCAAAACTCCGACAACTTGAGAGAACGCTGGGTTCCGTTTGGGATTTGGCTACGTGGGTGTGTTTACGCAGGGGTGGTCTATGGCATTGTCGGTTGTTCAACGCCGTTCGTGGACCGATAAGTTCACGATCCCGCCGATCGAGGCATTGCTCGAAGAGTTTCCTGAGGAGATTCGTCCGCGGATAGATGAGCTTCGCGAGCAGGTTCGCTCGGTCAAAGGGGCGAGAGAGCAGCTCAGTTGGATGGGCATCCCATGGCGATGGACGCTGGTGTACAAGATGCGAGGCCAAGGCGGACACGCGCTTGCGTATCTCATTCTCGACCCCGCGGCTCCCCGATTGAGCATCCCACTGACCGCTGATCAGGTCTGTGCCCTTGAACTGAGCACTTTGACCAAGGCCCAGGAAGATGCCCTTCTTGATGGGACCAAGGTCGGCACACAGCTCTGGGCGAGCTTCGCCGTGGATGAGGAAACCACCGCAGACGATGTCGCTCGGATGCTCGACGCAGCGCAGACATCGCCTGAGGTGGTCCAGGCTTCGAGCGCCGGAGGCTGATCGGGCCGATACCGCAGACATTCCAAGGAGGCTGACAAGGATGTCGCAACGGTTTTCCCGATGGCGTGCGCTGGGTGCAGTGCTCACAGTGGCGGTTGGTGCGTTCACGGCAGCCGCGGATATACAGAATGAGGTCGAGCGTGCGATCAGTGCCGCGGCGATTCCCGGTGTCCGGGTTGGCGTGAGCATCATCGATCTGTCCACGGATCAGCCGATCGTCGCGTACGACGCGGGCCGACCGATGATCCCGGCATCCAATATGAAACTGATCACCACGGGCTCGGCGTTGGCCGTGCTTGGTGAAGATTTCGCATTTCGCACGGAGTTTGTGCTCTCTGGGGACCGGCTGATTGCAGTTGGCTCCGGAGACCCGGCCTTTGGTGATCCCGAAATCCTCGCGATGAGCGATCCACCCCTCTCGACCGATGAGCTCTTGGATGCGATCGCTCGAGCGATCAAAGATGGCGGGGTTGAGAAGCTGAGTGAGATCGTGGTGGACGACCGGGTCTTTGATCGCGAGACCATCCACGACGCTTGGCCTCGTGATCAGCTCGACCGGCACTACTGCGCGGCGGTCGCCGGGTTCTCCTTCCACCGCAATGTGATTGATTTCTATCCGAGGCCCGCCAAGCACGCGGGCAATCAGCCGTCGTTCACGATCGAGCCGGAGATGCCTTGGATCACCAACGAGGTAACCAATCGGGCGAAGACCGTCGCCAGCGGCACGAACCGGTGGGGCGTGCTACGGCACAGCAGCCGGAACGAGTTCACGCTCTTCGGCGATGTGCGCCGCCGCGCAGAGGCACCCGAACGCGAAGCGGTGCATTCCCCCAACACGTTCTGGGGCGAGTTGTTTGCGGCACGCTTGCAGACCGCAGGGGTCTCTGTTGGCGATGGAAAGCAGAGCGCCCGCGCGTCCACGCGGCTAGCGGAGTTTCACGAGGTCTTTGAGGACCAGCGTCCCTTGGTCGTCGTATCCACGCCGCTTCGGGCCATCTTGCGCTTGTGCAACAAGGACTCGGTCAATCTCTACGCCGAGGCGATGATCAAGCGGATGGGCCACGAGGTCGCCAAGACCAACGGTTCGTGGGAGAACGGTGCGGCGGTGGTGCGGATGATTCTCGCCGAGCGTCTCGGCCCGCAAGCCGCGTCGACCACGACGATCAGTGATGGTTCAGGGATGAGCCGGTTGAACCGTGTGAGCCCTTTGACGTTTTCGACTTGGCTCGGCGCGATGTGGGCGGATTCAGAGCTGCACGACGCCTTTGTGACGTCCTTGCCCACGCGAGGCGAGGGGACTCTGGAAGATCGATTCAAGCGCACACCATTGAACCACGAGGTGCGGGCGAAGTCGGGGTTCATCAACCACGTCTACACGCTCTCGGGGTATGTGATTGATCGCAAAGCCAACCGTGCCGTCGCGTTCAGCATCTTGCTCAATGACGTGCCGATGGGCCAGGGTTGGAAGGCCAAGCAATTGCACGAGCAGATCGTGCAGGCCGCTGATGAGTGGTTGAGTGAGCAGTCCCGCGTGTTTGTCGAGGCCCAGGGCGGCTAGTTCGCGGCCGGGACTCGCGTGCATATCATTCCTGCGTGATTCGTCGACGAAGCATGGTGTTGGGTGCGCTGGCAATCTTCGGATGTGCTGCCGGTGCCGGTGTGTTCTTTGTGAGCCGCGCGCCGATGCTTGTTCTCGAGCCCGGCACGCAAACGGTCACTGTGCCGATCAATACGGTTTCATTTGCTGAGTTCACAGTTCGCAACAACCACCCGTGGCGCAACGCCGAGGTGGAGTTTGTGAAGGCTCAGTGCGGGTGCTTTCGAGTCGGCGAGTTTCCAAAGCAGATCGCGTCGGGCAAGAGCGGGCGCGTCACGCTGGAGATTCTGATTGGCCCAAACGGCGGTCATGTGCACAATACGCTGCAGGTGCATCTTGCCAGCGGAGGTCGCCTGGAAGCGGATATAGACGTTGCTCCGATTCCACCGTTTGCTGGTTGGCCGAAAACGGTTGAGGGCGACTACGACCCACAATCCCAGACGACTCTCATCAGTATCGATTCGCGTTACCGCGCACAGGTTGTTCTGGCTCAGGGGCAAACGCCGTCTGGTGATCTGATTGAGACGTTCTATGACCCCGAGCAGGGCACGATTGCGCTCGTCGATCCCACCGAGGGCGCAGAACTCAGCCTGACGTTCATGACCCCTGACGGCGAGGACACATGGACGGGTCAGATCACTGCACCAACCGCAGCAAGCGGGTCGGGTGAGAATCCGCCGTCCTAGTCTGCAGCTCGCGCTGCGACTATTGGCAATCGGCGGTGTACTCGTCCCATCGGCGGTCGACGAGTTCAAGAGTGTCCCGGTTCATTTGGATAATCGGCGG
>JAJDDL010000082.1 GCA_029260335.1 Phycisphaerales bacterium
CCCACCACCCCGGCCGACGCCAACGCCGCCCCAGGTATGCATCTGGCCGCCGACGATGGTGCCGTCGTTGTTGAATCCGACCTTGACCCATGTCCGGCTCGACGGCCTGTTGCCAGCATCCAGATGGTCTTCATCGCGATCGGTGAAACAACTCGCCGGGCGGTTGTGGGCCTTGGAAACCTGAGCCGCGGCGATTCCCTCTCGGCCGGCACCGTTGAGCTTGGATCCGAATCCGCCGCCGATGTACTCACAACGGACTTCGTATTGGCTTCGACGAAGGCCCAGGGCATCTTCCAAGCCGTCAGCCGCGGACTGCACGCCTTGGGTCGAAGAATAGATCACCGCGCGGTCGCCATCGTGATCGACGACGGCGCCGTGTGTCTCGAGTGGGCTATGGGTCTGGACGGGCGTGGAGTACACCGCTTCGAGCACATGATCGGCCTTGGCGATATTCTCTGCGGTCTCGTCTTCCATCGCGGCCGGTTCGCCCATCGCGTGCTCGATCTCGGTCTTGCACGCCCCGGCATTCCATTGGGCGTTGAGTGCACGCATGCCGCGACGGAGTGCCGTCTTGCTCTCGGCAACGATGCGTCCGACCGGCTGGCCGGCATACGTGCCCTCGCGTCGATCAATGGTCACTTCCACGACGCCCGCGGTGGCTTGCGCCGCTGCTTCGTCAGCACTAGTCATCGATCCGACACCCACGGGGCATCGGATGAAGGCGACGAAGAGCGAGCCATCCATGTAGTAATCGCGGGCGTACATCGCTTTGCCCGTGACCTTGGCGATGCCGTCCAATCGCGATGCGTCGTCGGCGACGCTCTTGCCCATGTTGATGGGGCGGTTAGAGATCGGCATGTGCGTGGGCGTGTGCGGCTGTGTGTCCGCGTCGTCAGGGGCTCTGTTGGTGCGTGTCTCAGGCATCGGGTCCCTCCGGATCACGCTTCGGCTCTTGGCCCGAGGCCTCGAGCACCGCGTTGAAGACGTTGGTGTAGGTGCCGCAACGGCAGATGTTGCCGCTCAGCCCCTTCTTGATTTGCTCGAACGAGGGCCTGGGGTTCTCACTGAGCAAAGCCTTGGAAGCCATGAGAAGCCCTGGGGTGCAATAGCCGCATTGCAGGGCATCGTGGCGGATGAACGACTCCTGGATCGGATCCAGATCATCGCCCCTAGCAAGGCCCTCGACCGTGGTGATGTCCTTGCCGACCGCGTCGTGGGCGAGCATCATGCACGAGGTGATGAGCCGCCCATCGAGAAGCACGCTGCAGGCCCCGCAAGACCCGCGATCGCAAACTTCCTTGGTGCCGGTGATCCGGGCGTGCCAGCGCAGGGCCTCCATGAGCGTCGTCGCGGGGTCGACTCTCAGGCGATGGGCCTGGCCGTTGATCCGGAGCGTGATGTCCGCAGGATCGGGGCCGAACTGGGTGATATCCTCTGTGGACGAGGATGGGGCACGCTCGGCCTGGGCCTGAGCGGTGGCAGCGACCGCTGACAAGCCTACCGTTCTCATGAACGATCGCCTGGTCACGCCATCTTGTGGTGGTTTTTGATCTGGCATCGGGAGCCTCCGGTTTCGCAGAAGCGTACCGGGAAAAGGCGCGGAGGTGGGCGCTGGACGAGGATTGAGAACGATTCTCCGCGAATCGTGCTCACAACCAGCACCACAACCGCTCAAATCCAAAGCGAGGCCTGACTCAATATGAACCGCACATGGATGCTCTCCCCCGTTCTTCGTTGCTTGGCACTGGGATGCGCTGCAACGATTCTCGCGTCGTGCGCCCAGGAACCCGTCAAGGTGCAACGCCTCGAGCCGATGCCCGAGGCGAGCATGTCGACGTACGCCGCCCAAGGCCAGATCGTCCTGGACGGGGATATCTCCGAGTGGGCATACACGAATGTCGCCTCGGCGGACGATCGCTACATCTATATCCGCTTCTCGCTCGGCCCCGCACGCCAAGCCCTCCAGGCGAGCGACGAGACTGTGCTGATCCTGCTGGATGTCGATGGCTCCACGCTCACGGGCAACACAGGCGAGAGTTGGCCCGGTGCCGGGGGAATCGGAGTCGATCTGGAGATCCAGATCTCTCCGATGGACGCGCAGCGCGGTGAGCCCCGGCGAGGGGTTGCGCTGGCGATGGTCGATCGTCGCGGCAGGCGGAGCCCGGTCTCGCATGCCGACGCCGGCTTCATCTTCGCGCCCACGGTTGCGAGTGAGTGGTTCGAGATGCGGGTGCTGCGCGATCTGCCGGGGCTGGAACAGTCCGATGAGCAGGACCCGAGCCTGGCGGTCGCGCCGATTCGCGAGCAGAGGCCCGCGGCTCCGACAAGGCCGAAGGCGCGATCAACCGGCGCAGGCGTCGTGGTGTTGGTCGATGGCGATGGCAGACAGAACGGGTCACTCAATCCGTTTGAGTTTGGCTTGCCGGAACTTGCGAGCGGTCCTGATACGGCATCTGCGACGATGCCCCGTCGGCGCTCGGATTCGATCCGCGTCATGAGCCACAATGTCCTGCGTTCGAGCCCGGAACAGAACCCCGGTCCGTTTGCTCGACTGATCACCGCGGTCGATCCGGACGTCGTGCTCATTCAGGAATGGGACGCGGACGCCGAGACGATCGCGAGTTGGTTTGAGCAGAACGTCGGTGCGCGATGGAATGTCATCGCGCACGAGGATCAGGGGGTCGCGATCGCGGCACGTGGCATGATCGACGCGCTGCTCGATGAGCCCATTCAGATCGACGGTTCCAGCCGCTCGGCTCGGGCGATTCTGGGCTTGGTCCGCACGCCTCTTCGCGACACGATCGTCGCGAGCGTCCATCTCAAATGCTGCGGCGGGGCCGACAGTTCCGAGGACCAGACCCGGCTTGCAGAGGCGAACGCGATCAACGAAGCGTTCGCCAGGCGTGCGCCCGATGGCGACAAGCTGCGGATCATCGCGGGGGACATCAACCTCGTGGGCACCTTGCCCCCCCTGGATGCCCTGCGGGTCGGCATTGACACCGATCGCACGGATCTCAGAGTCGCGGCGGCGGCCGTCCTCGGCGATGCGATCGTGACGACCTGGCGGGACCCAACGGGCCCGTTCACGCCCGGGAGGCTGGATTATCTCGTGTACTCTGACGCGCAGGCCGACATGCTGCACGCGTTCGTGCTCGATACCGAACTGCTGAGCGCCAACGAGTTGGCGTCACTTGGGCTCGAGTCGGGCGATTCGCTGGCCAGCGATCATCTGCCGCTCGTGGTCGATCTCAGGCCTCGCGTCATGGAAGACGACCAACTGGATTGGCCTCTGCAGCGGTAGCCGGATCAGCGGTTCTCGTCGGCGGTTTCGGCGACAACCAGCTCGCCCTCTGCAGATTCTTCGAGCACGCCCATATCGATCAGCGCCAGTCGCGCCGCCGCCTGCTCGGCCTGCTTCTTGCTCTGCCCCCACGCCGCCTCGTATGAATGCCCGGCGATCTCTACGCAGATCTTAAAACACTTGGCGTGGTCCGGGCCCTTCTCATCGAGTACGACATATCGCGGCGGATCGGCTCGCTCCTGCTGAGAGTGCTGCTGGAGCAACGACTTGAAGTTCTGCTGGTGTCCGTTGCGCCTCGCGCGCTGGACATAGGGCTGGATGAGGGGCGTGATGAACTTGCTCGCCAGGGCGAATCCGCCATCGAGATAGAGCGCGGCGATCACCGACTCGAGCACGCCCGCGGCGAGCGAAGTCGGCACGTCCCCGCTGCCCTGCATGCCCTTGCCCAACACGACCAAGTCCACTAGGCCCAGCTGGCCAGTAATCTCGGCGCAGGTCTCGCGGGAGACGACGATCGACTTGATCTTGGTCATCTCGCCTTCGAGCAACTCGTCATGCTCGGCGAAGATGAGCTCGCACGTGACCATGCCGAGCACCGAGTCGCCCAGGAACTCCAGCCGTTCGTATGAATCGAGGCGTGAGTCGGTGCTTGAGGCGTGCGTGAGAGCCCGGCGAAGGAGCTCAGGGTCCCTGAACGCGTGGCCGAGACGGCTCTGAGCAGATTCAAGCACAGCATCGCTGATCATTCACGCGCCTCAAGCGAGACGTTCGCCATGAACGCCTACCGAACAAACATGCTCGGGTCGGGGTCGCGGAAGCTAGCGGACGTCAGGACATCGACAGGCTTTCACGGCCAGACTCGACCCGGGCTCTATTCGACAGTCTACAAAGCGTTGACAAGGTCCGCAAGGGGAACCCAGGCGCTTTGAGGCAAAACGCTCCCAAATGGAGATGAGCCGCCGGGATGCCTAATATCTCCGCCCAGAGACCCAGGGAGTTTTCGAGATGGCGATCCATTATCCGAGGCGTATCAGCCGCATCAAGCGAGTCCGCAAGCTCGGATTCCGTGCCCGCATGCGTACCAAGAGCGGTCGCAAGATGATCAACGGTCGTCGCCGAATCGGCCGCAAGATCGACTCGGTCTCCAAGCGCTAGCAAGCAGCATCATCGCGGCGGGGTCATCACCATGACACGGACCGTTTGAAGTTGGGGCGTCAGACCAAACGTCCGAAGCTTTCGCGCGTCATCCGTTCGGGCGCCAGACGCTACCCCAAGCAGGTCATTGCGTCGCTCCGCAGGCCCGGCCTGCCCCCTCAGATCACGATTGACCCAGATCGCACGACTGCGCCGGCTCGACCCGCGCTCGCGGCGGCGTGGCTCGGACATGCCAGTGTGCTCATCGGAATCGACGGGAGATGGGTCCTGGTCGACCCGGTCTTTTCCAATCGCATCGGGCCTCGGTTCGGCAAGTGGGTCATCGGGCTCGGACGTGAGCAAGAGCCGCCCGCGATCGCAACGACGCTTCCCAAGATCGACGCGGTCTTCATCACCCACGCGCACTTTGATCATCTCGACAAGCCCTCGCTCCGCGCACTTGCCGGACCCGAAACCGTGGTGGTGACTCCCAGAAGAACTGCGCGTCTGATCCCCAAGGAGTTCGCGGACGTCATCGAGTTGAACTGGGATGAGCCTCTGAACATCAGGGGTCTGGAAGTTCAGGCGATACGCCCCCACCATTGGGGCGCCAGGCTCGGTCTCGATCGCCGGCGGGGCTACAACGCGTACGTGATCGAGCGAGCGGGCAAGCGCGTGTTCGCGGCGGGCGATACCGCCTCGACCGATGCGTTTGATCCGCTCGAAAACATCGATCTCGCCGCCCTTGGGATCGGCGCATATGAACCGTGGTGGCACGTGCATGCAACTCCCGAAGAAGTCTGGGCGATGTTCAGAAGGATTGGCGCGCGATACATGCTGCCGATCCACCATTCGACATTTCCCATGAGCGATGAGCATCCCGATGAACCACTGGAGCGATTGC
>JAJDDL010000083.1 GCA_029260335.1 Phycisphaerales bacterium
TTGGCCTCGAGATTTCCGGCGACCAGCAGATACAGGTCTGTTCCATCAGTCCAGGCATAGATCGCGTCGATCTCCGAACCCGAACCGCCGTCGAAGTTGCCGTGATCGGCGTCCCCAAAGCCCGTGAAGTTGGATTGCGCGAAGTTGTCCTGGTGCGCGCCGTACTCGCCGTCGAGAAACCCGTCCATGTCGGGCGCCGAGCCATCGGTCTCGGGGGCCAGCGTGATCCACTGCTGGCCTGTGATCGATGGAAAATCGATTGGCGGGTTGCCCAGATTGTCCAGGTTGGGCAGCGAACCAACGACCTGGTTGGACATGAATGTGTGGTCGGCCGAGGTTACCCAGCCGGTGACTTTGATCGCGTTGGGATCGGGATTGCCCAATGCGGCCAGGGGGATCCGCAGTTCCACGCCGCTGAAAGCAGTGAGTGCGTCACCGGCCGGTGGCACGTTCTCGGGTCGGTTGTCACCAAACCCGGTCGGCTGATTCTGAAACCACAGAATCGATCCGTAGCAATCCTCATCACCCACGAGTGTGCCATCGTTCACCGGGCCCGCCGAAACGAGGCCTGCTGCGAGTCCACTCATCCCCAACACCCATTGACGTCGCATGATCTCTCCTTCTCTTCTTCGATCCATCCCTAGCTCTGGACTCCGCACCAAGTATCGCAGGTATCTAGGCCCCAGACCAGCGATTTAGCCCTGGTCCTGAGGCGGTCATGGCTGTATTCGCGAAATCATACAAAGGCGATCTCTCGCGGAAGTCGTTTCTCGCCATTGTCTTTGCGGCCAGAGACACGCCTGCGGGCTCGGCCTCTGATCGTTTGTGCGTTCGTGAAAGCCCCTAAAGGCAGTGTGGGCAGTCGGTTATGAAACTCTCGTCAAGTGCGTGAACGAGCGAATCCGATCGAGCATCCGAGATCGAATCAGCTGGACGTGATATTCTTGAACAGCTAGGCAGCTCTCGAAGGGAATCTCCTTTGGACATCCAATCACGTGCATGGCGCGGAGATTCTGCGATGCGCACCCGTTCGCGAGCCTTCACACTCATCGAGCTCCTCGTGGTCATAGCGATCATCGCCGTATTGATCTCGATGCTTCTGCCGGCTCTGAGCTCCGCACGGGAGGCTGGAAGGAATGCCCGCTGCCTATCAAACAACAAGCAGATATCTCTGTCCATGACGCTCTACGCCAACGATGAGGAAAGTTGGTACCCGGTCATGCCTAGGGGGAGCAACTACCAGGATCCGCGATTCCTCCAAGGCCAGCATGTGTATGGCGGAGTCGCGGGGCTCTTCAGCCTCTTTCAGGTGGGCGATGGCGAGCACGAGGGCTATCAGGGATTGTTCCTGCCCGATCCCGAGAACAGCTCGTATGTGGATGGCAATACCATTCCTTTGCTCCAGCCTTACGTCGATGGGTTTGGACTTCTTCGGTGCCCATCAGACTTTGAGGATCGCTATTACGGCGCGCGGACGGATCCCCATAACCCGCCGGGATACTTGCTCGCAGACCCGATTGCACCGGAGACTCCCGGCAGCCGCGAGGATGTCATCAGCTACAACATCAGCTACTTGTACATCGCGGGGCTGAGGACCGACGAGCCAGTCATTGTTACTCCGGCGCCGTTGTGGGGCGATGAGACCAACGGGCCGGACGTCAACGTGAACGCCTGGTACCGGCGCCGATCCGATGCGGATGCCGCCGGGACGGTGCCGGGCAGCTTCGCGCCCGTCGATAATCACGGAAAAGCGGGCGGCAACTACGTGTTCACCGACGGGCACGCGGAGTTTCTCAAGGGTGACATTCAAGAGATGTTCTTCTCTGAGGACACCCAGAGCAATCCGATGAGCATCAACCTCATCAAGGAAAACCGTTCGGAGAAGGTCGAGACAATCGACTAGTTGCGTGGAGCAAGCTGCATTGGCGTTGTAAAGATTTCCGTTCCATGAATCGGGCGGTTCGAGGTATGATCAACAACGCTCCAGCGAGGGATCGATGAACGCTCGATTGCGACAAACAACCGCCTTGGCTGCAATGGGAATCGCCGCAATGGCGGTGAACGCGCAGGAACGCGAGGTCATTCTCCAGTGGTTTGAGACTCCCTGGTCCGACATGGAACGGCGAGCTCCGGACCTCTTCCTCGCAGGCTATGGAGCTATTTGGACGCCGCCTCCATCGCTCGCATCGGACTTCAGTGCCGGCTACGACCCCTTTGACCGCTTTCACCTCGGCACTCCGCAGCGCCCGACCGCCTACGGCACAGAGGAACGCTTCGACGCGATGATCGCCGAACTCCACCAGGCCAATGCACTCATCTACATCGACACCATCATGAACCACAGTGGTGCGCGTAACACCAATCGCGCGTTTCAGCAGGCGGGCGGTTGGCCGGGATTCTGGATGAATCCCGAGGACCCGCCCAGAGACAAGCTGCCGACGGACGACTGGGGCGATTTTCATCGCGGCGTCGCCGGCGGATACCTCCAGAGTGAAGACCCGA
>JAJDDL010000084.1 GCA_029260335.1 Phycisphaerales bacterium
GGCTATGGCAATGAGGACGACGATCGGCTCCTGCTCGGGCTTGGTATCAAACTCCCGATTCTCAACGCGAACAAGGCGGAGATTGGCGATGCCCGAGCCGAGCGCGAGCAGAGTCGCGCTGCAGCAGAATCGACGTTTGCAAGGCTCGCGAGAGAACTCGCCGCGAGCGAGGCCAAACGTGATGCCATGCGAACGCAACGGGCACGATATGAGTCAGAGGTCGTGCCCATGCTTGAGCAGCAAGCGGTTGAAGTTGAGCAGATCGCCGAGTTAGGCGAGGTAGACACGCTCGTGCTGCTTGAGACGGTGACCCGGCACTTTGATGCCAAGCAGCGGGTGCTCGAACTTCGCGTGCTCGAGCACGAGGCATTGATCGCGATGCGAGAGCTGCTGGGACCGGATCAGGCGCTTTTGCCCGCGCCGGTCGAGACCGCGGCCCACGAACAGACAACACACGACCCCGCCGAGATCGATGGCGGAGGAGGTGAACGATGAAGCATTTAACGGTGCTCGCGACATGGCTGCTTTGCTGCACGCTGCCACTCGGCGGCTGCTCGCCGGATGACGAGAATGCGTCCGCAAAGATGGGCGACCAGGTCGAAGGCGATCAAGCCTCGGTTCCGACCAATCGGATCGATATCCCGCCCGCAGTCCGTCAGAATCTCGGCATCTCATTCATTACTGTCGAGCCTCGGCGGGTCGAGCAGACGCTTCGGGTGCCCGGCCGGTTTGAGTACCTGCCGACGGCCAAGCGCGAGTATCGCACGATGCTGCCCGGACGCGTGAATCTCTTGGTAGAACAGTTCGCACGCGTGGAGGCCGGGGCCGAGCTCTATCAGATCGACTCGCCCGGATGGCGACAGTTGCAACGACAGATTACTGACGAGGAAGCCACGATCGAGCGGCACACGACCCGGCTTACAAGCTTCGGGCCGTTGCGCGAAGCGCACCGAAATCACGAGCAGCGACTCACCGAGGTGATCGCCGTCCGCCGCGAGCGTGTGACCCAGCTCGACGAGATCGCCCAAGCCGGCGGCGGGCGAGCGGCCGAGCTCAACGAGGCTCGCGGCGCGGTAGCGACCGCCGAGGCTCAACTCGCGGAAGTGTTGGAAACCGAGGCACAACTGGGCGCCGACGAAGCAGCGGCACGCTCGGACCTCTCCGCGGCGCAATCGAATCGAGCGTTCTTGCTCGACAGCGCGGCGACGCTAGTTGGAGTCCAAGTCAATGACTTGGTTGCAGAAGTCGACGGGCCACGCGGGCGGCTGCCACGCTGGCGCACGATCGCGACCATTGCCGTGCGCGCGACAGATTCGGGCGTGGTCGAATCGCTCGGCGTGACCAACGGCGCTTGGGCGAATGAGGAAGTCGCCGTGGTGACCGTGGTCCGCCCCGACCGATTACGTTTCCACGCCGTTGGCTTGCAGAGCGATCTTGCGCGGCTGCGCGATGGCCTTGCCGCACGCATCGTGGCGCCGTCGCCCACCAGGGCGTCCGGCTCGATCGATCTCACCGACACGATGGCGGGCGAGCTTGCCGTGGGGCTTGCGGGCGATCCGAACGATCGCACGCTCGACCTGTTCGTGACGCCCGAATCGCTCTCCAGTTGGGCCCGCCCAGGCGTCTCGGCGCAGCTCGAGATCGTGACCGATCAGACTGCTCGGCCGGTGATGGCAATCCCCAGCGCGGCGGTCCAGCGCGACGGGCTCGTGCCGGTCTACTTCCTCCGAGACTCGGCGGATCCAAACAAGGCCATCCGTATGACCGGAGACCTCGGCCTCGATGACGGCAGGTGGATCGTGGTCAAGAGCGGCTTAGTAGCAGGCGACGAGGTCGTGCTCGACGGCGCGTTCCAGCTCATGCTCGCCTCGGCGAGTAGCGGCCAGCAAGAGGGCGGACACTTCCACGCCGACGGTACCTTCCACGCGGGCGATGACTAGACCGGCATAAACAAGGACTTCGATGCTTAAGGCACTGATTCGATTCTCATTGAACTACTCGTCGTTCGTACTCATGGCGGCAGTGCTGCTCGTTGGGTATGCGGCGTATCGCGTGCCGCGCATGAGCGTGGACGTGTTTCCCGAGCTCAACGCCCCCACCGTCGTGGTGATGGCAGAGGCCGGCGGGCTCGCGGCCGACGAGGTCGAGCAATATGTCACATTCCCCATCGAGACCGCGGTCAACGGGCTCACCGGCGTGCGCCGCGTGCGAAGCTCCAGCGCGATCGGTCTTTCCATTGTGTGGGTCGATCTCGATTGGGGAGCGGACCTGTACCGTGCCCGGCAGCTCGTGGGAGAGCGCCTGGCAGCGGTGCGCGAGGAGATTCCCGAAGGCGTGCATGTCGAACTGACACCCATCAGCTCGATCGTCGGTGAGATCATGCTCATCTCACTCTCATCGCCCGATGCCAGCGCAGATCCGATGTCCCTGCGCTCGTACGCCGAGTTCGAGCTTCGCAACAAGATCCTCGCGATCCCGGGTGTTGCCCAGGTCGTCGCGATCGGCGGCGAACTGCCCGAATACCAGGTCAATGTCGATCAGGAGCGTCTGCGTCTGTTCGATCTGACCATTTCCGATGTCGTGGAGGCGGCCCGCGGAGCCCACAGCACCGCCAGCGCCGGCTATCTTACCAACGCGGGCAATCTCGAGATCCCGCTCCGCCAACAGAGCCGGGTGACTAGCGCTTCGGACATTTCCAACTCGATCATCAAACACCACAACGGCGCGCCGGTTACGATCGGCCAGGTCGCAGACGTCCGCTTAGGCCCGGCGCTCAAGCGGGGCACGGGTTCAGAAGGCGCGGCACCGGCGGTCATCCTCTCGATCAAGAAAACGCCCGGCATGAACACCCTGGCGCTCACCGAGGCCATCGACGAGTTGCTCGATCAGATCGAGCCGGTGATGCCCGCGGGCATGGAGCTCAATCGCGACGTCGTCCGCCAGAGTCACTTCATTCACCGCTCGATCGACAACGTGATGCATGTGCTGCGCGACGCGGTGATTATCGTCGCGATCATTCTCATCCTCTTCTTGATGAACGTCCGTACAACGATCATCACGCTCACGGCGTTGCCGATCTCGATCGCCGTGGGTCTGCTGATGATGGACATGCTGAACCTCGGGCTCAACGTCATGACCCTCGGCGGGCTTGCGGTGGCGATCGGCGTGCTCGTGGACGATGCGATCATTGACGTCGAGAACGTGTTTCGGCGGCTGAAACAGAACCGCTCCAAGCCCCAGGCCGATCGCCGAAACCCCGTAGAAGTCATCTTCGACGCGAGCAACGAGATCCGACCGGCGATGGTCTTCGCGACGATCATCATCGTGATGGTCTTCGTGCCCTTGCTCTTCCTGCAAGGGCTCGAAGGCCGGTTCTTTCGGCCGCTCGCGTTGACGTACATGGTCTCGATTATCGCGTCGCTCGTCGTGGCGCTGACTGTGACGCCCGCGATGTGTCGATATATGCTCAAGGGCAAGCTCGGCGGCTCCGAAGAGCATCGCGATGGCTTGCTCGTCCGATACTTGAAGCGGTTCTACGAGCCATCGCTTCGACTCGCGATTCGCTTGCGTGTCTGGGTGCTCGGCGCGGCGCTTGCCGCCACAGCGGGGTCGCTCTGGCTCGCGTCCACCTTTGGTACTTCCTTCCTCCCGAGCTTCAATGAGGGCACGTTCACTGTGTTTCTGTTCGCCCCGCCGGGGACCTCGCTCACCGAGAGCGACCGGCTCGCCAGCGGCGTGGACCAGAGGCTGACCGAGATCGATGGAGTCGAGACGGTCGCACGTCGCACCGGCCGAGCCGAGCGCGACGAGCATGCAGAGCCGGTGAGCAGTTCCGAAATCGAGGTCACGATTGAGCCCGGCCGAGACCGCGAGGAGATCCGCGCGG
>JAJDDL010000085.1 GCA_029260335.1 Phycisphaerales bacterium
GCTGGTTATGACTCAGCCATCGAATGCGGACGTCGCGAAAGCATGGACCTGCCGTCTCTCGATTGACCGAGCCTTATCGGCTCTGCGCCTTCGACCGAGAACCCGAATCTCATGCCCGGTCCCGCCAGTTCCTGTGTGTCAGTTCTGTTGCGCGGTATCTTTGCTCTTGAGGGCATTCCACCCTCCGCGAGCAGAGAGTTAAAGAGATGATTCACAAGTCCCATGTTTGCGCGATCAGTATCTTGTCAGCCGCGGCGACCATAGCGTCCGCCGACAGTGTCAACATCTCCTTCGACGGTATCAGCGCCAACTACGGCCGCGGCGTTGATGTCGCCCTGTCTGGCGGCCTCACGTTCGCCGACGGCGATCCCACCAAACGCGTCTGGGCCGGGCAACTCTCTCACACGGTGAACGGAGAGAGCCTGAAGACCTTCTGCACCGAGCTTACCCAGTGGGCGCACTCGGGCGTGTATGACATCATCGAGGTTGCGGGTGCTCCAGCCACCGATCCGATGGGGGCCGGGGCCGCCCAGGCGATCTACCGGCTGTTCAACGCGACCAATGGCGGCGCGGATATCGACTCCAACGACAAGGGAGCGGCGTTCCAAGCTGTCGTCTGGGAGATCGCGTACGACTTCAACATCGGCCTGAGCCTCGGTGCCGGGCGCGTGCAGATCGGCGGTGTGTCCAACACCTGGTTTAACACGTTCAAGCAGTTCGCGATGGATCCGCAGGGCGATGCCTCGCCCAACACGATCGCCTACACCCATGAGCAGTGGCAGGATCAGCTCGGTCCTCGGCCGATTCCCCTGCCGGGCACGGCTGCGATGGGCGTCGTTGGACTTGTGACCTTGGGCTCGCGGCGTCGGCGCTGAATCGCCATTCAAAGCGTCGCTAGGCTGAAGCCGAGGCCTGAGAATCAAAGTGGTTGCGGACGTATTGCAAGTGCTGCTCCAGCCCCTTGCGAAACATCCCCTTGAAAACCGGATTCATGAGCCGCGGCATGAGCTTCATCGCCTTTGCGTCCATCGTGATCTCTAAATCCGTCCCCTCGCCACTCTCGCGCACCGTGAAGAGCGAATCCCAGATTGTCCCATGACTTTCGGTCACGATCCGCACGTGATCGTTCTCGACAAGCTCGGTAACTTCCAAGTCCATGGCCATGGACTTGCCTCGAAATGAACGGGTCTCTTGGAACCGGGTGCCGACGCCCGAGCGCTGGTCGGTGAGGAACTCGACGGACTGGACGCAATCATTCACCTCGGGGAACCGCTCGATATCCGTGACAGCTCGGAACACGGCGTCCACGGGGGCGTTGATCTGGGCGGACGCGACGACTCGAACCATTGGATTCTCCTTTGAGCGGGCATCCTAACGGGAGGGAGCGAACCAATCGCGGATGGTGGGAGAATCCGGTGCGGGGAATCTGCTGCTCGCTACACTGATGCAATGGACGATCTCGACCGTCTTTGCAATCTCATCCGCGCTCGCCATCCCGGCATCCACATGGTCACGAGCGAGGAGCTCGACGCGCTGGACCTTATTCGCGAGGCCTCACGTGTGCAGGACGTGTATCTGTGGCAATGGGACGCCATGGACGGGCTCACCTCGCCCCTGGATCGACAGAGCGGCGTTATCGAGAACACGCTCCATCCCTCGGCGGCCTGCTCGTGGCTTCTCGACAACGACCGCGGCACCATCATCACCCTGCTCGACATCACGGCCCATCTGCATGAACCCGGCGCAACCAGAGCCCTGAGGCGATTGCTCGTGCATGCGTCGGTCGCTGAGAGCACGGTCATCGTCGTGGATCATGAGAGCAAGCTGCCCGCAGGGATCGAAGCGTGGATGACGCCCTTTGAGATCGGGCTGCCGACTGATGGGGAGCTGGATGCGATCGTGCGTCGGGCAATTAAAGCCGCGGATGTTCGCATTGGTGTGGATGCAAAGATCAACTCCGAGGACTACGACCTGATCCTGAAGAACCTGCGCGGGCTCACCAAGCGGCAAGCCCGGCAGATTATTCGCGATGTGGTGACTGACGATCAGAGATTCTGTGCCGAGGATCTGAATCACGTGCTCGCGAGCAAGCGTCAGATCTTCGCGCGCTCAGGAGTCTTGGAGTTTGTTGAGTCACCCGCGACGCTGGATCAGGTCGGGGGCATGGGCAATCTCAAGCGTTGGCTGACCCAACGCGAGAGCGGGTTCAGCGAGAAGGCCCAGGAGTTTGGGATTGTGCCGCCGAGGGGTGTCTTGCTCTTGGGCGTGCAGGGTGCGGGCAAGAGCTTGTGTTCCAAGGCGATCGCGACCGCGTGGCAGCGGCCTTTGCTCCGCTTGGATCCGGGCGTGCTCTACGACCGCTTCGTGGGTGAGTCCGAGCGACGGCTGCGCGACGCGCTGGGCCAGGCCGAGGCAATGGCGCCGGTGGTGCTTTGGATTGATGAGATCGAGAAGGGGTTTGCCAGTGCCGCCGAGCAATCGAACGACGGCGGGCTCAGCCGTCGGATGTTCGGCACGCTCTTGACGTGGATGCAAGAGCACGAGGCCCCGGTGTTCTTGGTCGCGACGGCGAACGATGTGCAGGCGCTACCGCCGGAGTTGCTCCGAAAAGGCCGGTTTGATGAGATCTTCTTCATTGACCTGCCGGGCCCGGGGGCTCGTGAGCAGATCTTCAAGACGCACTTAGAGCGGCGCGGGCAGAAACTTGAGGCGTTTGATCTCGGCGGACTCGTGAGCGCGACCGACGGGTATAGCGGCGCGGAGATTGAACAGGCGGTCGTCTCGGCGTTGCATCAAGCGTTTGCGACGAAAGAGAATTTGAGCCAGGGCATGGTGGAGAAGGCATTGCGCGAAAGCCCGCCGTTGTCGGTCACGATGCGCGAGCGTATCGACGAGTTGCGCCGGTGGGCGGACGGTCGATGCGTGCCAGCGGAGTAGAGCGAACGTCGATTCGTCCTATGAGCCAACGAGTCCGACGCGCAAGCAAGGAGGAATGCAACCGATGCGCAACTGGTGCAATCTCCTCGCTCGCGCTTCCGGCTCGTAAAGACGAGAGCTACTCCCTCGGAAACACCGCAATCTCAGACCCAACCGCATGCGTCACATTGATCGGCTCGGCGTCGGACAGTTGTTGCCAGCGTTCGCCGTAGAGTGCCGCGTAATCGACGTCGATCTGATGTGATCGCAAGCGATAGGTATTCCAGACTGGATGCTGAACGTTGTAGACTAGCGTCCGCCCTTTGCGATCTTGCCCGTACCCCCACGAGTGTTCCTTGAACCAATGCTCAGGAGAATCGTCATCCGGACGGTGGGGGGGCTTGGAAGCATGGACTTCCAGTGAGTGCTCGCGACCGCCAAATCGCAAGCGATGAGAGACGGTGATCGAGTCATCGGCTTCGGTCACGCGACTCTCCATCCGAGCATGCGCATACGGTTCGTTATAGAGCCCCTTGGCAATCCACGCGATCATCCGCTTGGGCACAAACTCACGCACGAAGCACACGCCGCGTCGACCGAACGAATCTCGCACATAGAACCGAAGATTGATCTCC
Organism: Phycisphaerales bacterium; assembly: GCA_029260335.1. Lineage (GTDB taxonomy): Bacteria > Planctomycetota > Phycisphaerae > Phycisphaerales > UBA1924 > S146-42. The sequence goes on from JAJDDL010000085.1 coordinate 3,552, forward strand.
GGGAAGCTCACATATCCCGGCCATCTGACGCCCTTGACGCGTGTATTCAGGAAATCGAACGCCACGAGTGAGCAACACGCCCAGCCGTGAAATCGATCGAGTTCCATGCCCGCCGGCAAGTGGGGGGTGAGCAGGTCATCGCCCACCGCGTAGCTCACGAGCACGAGGTTGCGCCACTCGGCGGTCAGGAATGGTCGAGCATCTGCCAACAAGGATCTCCCGGCACATGCTACTCGCGATCGCCCATCCACACGGCCATGGTGTAAACATCGGCCTTGCCGCGCCGCCATGGATCGAGCACGTAGGCCGGGCGGGTGTACGCGTCGCGATAGAAATCACTGGGCTTGGTCTCGTCTTTCTCGTACACAAGCACGGCGTGGTGCTCGCCCATCTTGTCGTATTCCTTGTTGATCGCAATCGCTTGCCAGCCCTCGGCTTGGGCCACCGGCAGCACCGCCTCCAACACGACATCCTGCCACTGATAACACAAGCCCTTGTGTGAATCGTCCAAGACATACACGAGCCCATTGCCAAACCACCCGGCGTGCCACACCTCGTCCTCGGATGCCAAGCACGATGTAACTGATTGCTGGTACGCGCCGTAGATCTCAGCAAAGCCAGGGCTGTCGATGGAAGCAGGGTCAAGTCGTTCGTATGAAGCACACCCGCCGAGCATGATCGCCGGCAGCAACACCTCGATGATCGATCGCAATCGGCCGCTCACCTTAACTCTCCTGGAATGCCCCCGATTCGATCATGCTCGCGATCTGCTCGATATCCGGTGACGGCGGGCGATCGTGATCGAGCGCTGGCACGTGCTTGCGGATCGCCGCGTGCGCTCGCTCCACGCCATCGCCCGATCGCAAGGGCCGGTGTCCTTCGATCGCTTGGGCTGCGCAGAGCATTTCAATTGCGATAACTCGTCGGGCCAGTTCCAGGCTCCGTTGCGCCTTCGCGGCACTGCGCGGCCCGAAGCTGTTGTAATCCTCGGTGCCGGCACTTGTGGGGAGGTTGCTCACGCTCGCGGGCGTGCACAGGCCGATGATCTCATTGCAACACGCCGCGGCGGTGTACTGCGCGATCATCAATCCCGATTGCAGACCCGGATGGGCCGCCAAGTAGGGGGTGAGCCCGGCTTCGGGATCGCGTGCGCTGAGCATCAGGTACGTCCGTCGTTCGCTGATGCCTGCGACGTGGGAGATCGCAATCGCGAGCGTGTCGAGCGGGACGGCCAGGGGCATGCCGTGGAAGTTGCCTGCAGAAACAATCCGAGCCTGCCCATCGACCTCGAGTACGAGCGGGTTGTCGGTGACGGCTCCGAGTTCCAACGCCACCATCTGCTTTACATAACTGAGAGCATCCAATGCCGCACCGAGCACCGGAGCCGCGCATCGAATCGAGTAGGGGTCCTGGACGCGCGGGTCGTTCTCGCGATGGCTCTCGAGGATCTGGCTCCCGGCGAGCTGGCCGCGGATCGCTCGAGCGACCGTCGTCGGGCCATCCTGCCCACGTGCGGCTTGCACCTGCTCGATCAACGGCTCACTCGTCGCCTTGTTCGCGTCGATCGACATGGCACACGCGACAAACGCACTGTTGAACAACCGCTCGCAATCCTGCACGAGCAACGCACCGCGTACGGCCATCAGATGCGTGCCGTTGATGAGCGCCAGGCCTTCCTTGGCTTTGAGTGCAATGGGCTCCAGGCCCGCCAGTTTGAGCGCCTCAGCGCCCGGCATCACTCGCCCTTCAAACCGGGCCTCGCCCTCGCCAATTAACACCAAAGCCGCGTGCGATAGGGGGGCTAAATCGCCCGAGGCGCCGACTGAGCCGACCGAGGGCACAATGGGCGTCACGCCGGCGTTCACGAGCCCGACGATCCGCTGGGCCAACTCCGGGCGGATGCCCGAGAGCCCTCGGCAGAGCGACGCCGCGAGGATGACGAGCATCCCCCGCACGATCTCATCGGCCAAGGGCTCGGCCACACCCGCGGCGTGGGATCGCAGCAGATTGTGCTGCAGATCGGTCAGCTCATTGCGGTCTATTCGGGTGCGGGCAAGCGATCCGAAGCCGGTGTTGATGCCGTAGTGGGCCTCGCCGTCATCGAGCGCGGCTTCCACGATCGCCCGAGACCTAGCCATCGCGTCGATCGCATTGGAAGCGATCTCCACCCGCTCGGCGTGGCGGGCGACTTGTTCAACGTCGTTGAGAGAGAGAGGCAGAGAGTCGAGCGTCACGGTCATGGGGGACTGTAGGGTGAGGTGCGTTTCTTGCGGGAAGGGATGGCTCTTGGGACCGCCCCTGGCTGTTCCCTGGGAATCTGCAAGGTCCGAGAATCCATGTTCTGTCAAACAGGCATCGCTGGCATCGTCAATCAACGGTGGCTAGAGCTGCGTCAAGAACCTCAAGAACACTCGCTGGAGCATAGGAAGCCGATGAACGGCTCCCATTCCCACAGTCGTCGCGGCTTTGGCAACTCCGCCGTCGGCACACACGGCCTTCCGCCCGCGTTCTGAGTTTCTCAGAATGCGTTGACCGATCTTGTGCCGCGCAGCGCTGTAGGTATCAGTCGTTCCATTAAGAATCGAGCCCGCCGCGGCGATTGCGTCGTCGATGCCGAGGTTCATGCCTCGCCCGCCCACGGGTGAGTGGCAATGGGCGGCGTCGCCTGCGAGCAGGACTCGGCCGGACTTGTAGGTTGTGGCTTGGCGGACTGCGATTTTAAATGTGCCCGTTCGGCGGACGTTGGTGATGTTGAGTGGGACGGGTAAGCTCGCGATGGCGTCGGGGGTTGAAGCCGCGAGGCGGACGCGGGTCTTTTCGATGGGGATTGCAAAGACGAACTCGCCGGGGGGTTCTTGGATCCACGCGGTGAAGGCTTGGGAGTCGTAGCCTTCGACGTCGATGTCTGCAACCG
>JAJDDL010000086.1 GCA_029260335.1 Phycisphaerales bacterium
GCAACAGCACGATCGGCTCGCGCGTCGCGTCATCCTGATCCAGGCTCAGCGCCAAGCGTCCGTTGACCAGACGCGTCACCCGGCCGCGCTGGCGGATGATCAGCCGACCGTCGTTGAGCAGTGCCTCACCTCGTTCGGTGCTGCTCTCATTGGCCGGGCGGTCGATCTGCTCGGTGAGCTCGCCTTCCCGCTCGAGTTCCGCGAGCAGCGCCGCTACGCGAGGGTCCGCCGCCGGACTTGTCTCGTCGGTCTCGACAGGATCCACATCCGGATCGGGATCAACCGCCACATCACCAGCCTCGGCTTCCGCATCGCCCGGCTGCATTCGCGTAATCGCAAATAGCGTCGGCAGCATGTAGTTGCGCTCGTGATAGACGAAGACCTGACCGCTCATGGTCACCCGCACGCCGTCGAAGTTCTCGCCGACCTGGTTCTCAAACTGCTCGAGCGTGGCGCTGGGGAGCAGAATCACCGGCGGGTCTCGACGCCCATTCTCGTCCGCAGACGAGATGAAGAGCCACTCACCCGTGCTGGCCCGCACCGCCCCGCCCGTGCGTTGGGTGAGAAACGCCCCTTCGGGCAACAGCCGGCCCAACGGCACCGCGATGTCCTCGCCCAGCAGCCCCGCCACTGCATCGCTCGGCGTCGGCCTTCCGGGCAACACCGCCTTTGTGCCGGTCAAAATAGTGGGCACCGCGATCGTCGGCTCGATGCGGATCGGCGGCTCACTCACGACCGGGGGCGGGAAGTCGTCTTCCTCTATCTGTCCCAACGCTCCGCCGGCAACGAGCCCCATGGCCAGGCTCGCGACGCCAATCTCTCGAATCTGCTTGCCCATGTGCACCTCATCGGCTGAATCCCGCGCAAACCGTTGCCGGATCAAATCCAGGTCCTATTGCGAGATTCTCGCTTGCCAGAAGTCTAGAGCCCGCCCTGAAGCTCAGAATAGTGGGGTCATTTGGCCGGTTCGTTGGGTCGATCGCGTTGACCGGCCCGGAATCGTGCGGTAGCGTTGGTCTCGGCAGTCATGCCGAGCGATGGCCGTGTGCCCAAGTGGACTAAGGGGACGGATTGCAAATCCGTTATTCGTGGGTTCGAATCCCACCGCGGCCTCTTCTTTTCGAGCAGCCCCAGGGCCGCGGGCCCGGTCTCGGGTCCGCCCCGGGAAACTGCACACCGAGAATCCACAGGTTTTCAACATCAGCATGTGTGCTCAAGGGCCCGCCTGTCGGTTAGCCAATCCGCATACTTCCTCGGCCAACGGATGGCGAATCGTCCGCGCACGCCCGCAGGCGATGCACCACTGAGAATTCGCCAGTCGCCAACAAGACAAAGCGTCGTCGATGTGGTACATTCTTGCAACAAAGGACTTACCAGAGCATGGAACGCTCAAACACATCAACAACGTTGGTTCCCGACAGTGCGCGCGAGGCGCAGGCGCGTTCGGCGCCTCGCGAACGCGAGGGCCTTTTCAGCGAGGGTGAGAGCCCCGTCCGGAGGCTCAGCCCACCAGGCGCCACGGCGGTCGAACTGGCCAGCCGCCAGATCGAAGCCGCCAATCGCCTGTTCAATCGGATGGAGCACTGGCAGGCGTCGCTCGCCGCCGCGTATGAGCTCTCGAATAAGATGCCCGGCTTCAGCGAGCAAGCCGCGATCCTCAAGATCATCACGACCAAATCGCTCTTCGGCGGCGGCATGCACACCGTGCTCGCCATGGCCAATCACGTCGAGCGCGTCCTGGGCAGCGCCGACCCCGCAACGAGCCCGCCCGACCTCGTCGAGCGTTTGAGCGAACCGCCCTCACCCAAGGGCCAGCCCCGCAAACGCCACCACAGCTTCGCGAGCAAGTTCGCGCACTACTTCATCGATCCGGACCGCTACCCGATCTACGACCAGTACACGACCCGCATGGTCGCGTTCCACCTCGGCCCGCGCAATCGCGTCGTCGACGAAGAGCACCGCTATCGCGAGCACGTCGCCAACTTCCGCCGTCTTCGAGGCCTGAGCGGCTACAAGGGCCGCAAACGCGAGCTCGACCGCTACCTGTGGGTCTCCGGGCAGTTTCGCCAGTGGCAATCCAAGCCCCGCACGCGGATCAATGTCGAACTCCGGGACCTGTTCGAGAGTTCCCAGAGCGAGATCGCGAGCGATATCGAGGTCATGACCACCAAGCCCGATTCGGGAACCGCGTGGCTCTAGTCTCGATCTGATCGCCAGCTCAACAAAGCCGCGAACGTCGCACGAACTCATGTGGTCTGAGGAAACACCGCAAATCGGGTGCGCCCGGTTCTGAGCATCAGCCGGATGTATGGCTCGCACGTGCCGCAGCCTGTCGTGCAGCCCGTGGCCCGGCGAATCTCCTTGAGAGCATGTTCGACCACCGCATGATCGGCATCGACCGTGCCCGCCCTCGCGTCGCTTTCCTTGGCGAGCGCACGCAAGGCCGCGAATGTCACGTCATGGCAGACGCAGCGGTCAACGCTCATTGCCAGTCTCGCCAATCGGGGATGTACCAGGGACCGTTCCCATTCGTGACAGATCCTATGGCGTTTTCTCGATCCTGGATCCACGCGGGCTTGCCCTGGTGCATCGATGCAGAGCCATCGGCGCGGACGCCCGCCGCGCTCCCGGGACCTTGGCCACCGGCCGATCGCCCATGGCGAAAACACGTTGTCGGCGCGCGATTCTCTCGCCATCGCCCGCCCGAGCGATAGAGCATGGGCGGGTCGAGCAGCGCGTTGTTGCTCGGCGGATCGCCCGTGAGCAGCGTGTCCGCGAAAACAAGCAATCGCGAAGGCTCGAGAATGTCGCCGATCCGGCGCCACGGCCGATGCCCGATCGTGCCCGACCAGCCCGGCGTTTTGCTCGGCGAAAGGTAATAGCCGTTGTAGCCATAGGTGCTGGTGATCGAGCGAGCCGCGCCCTGCGCGCGATATCTGCCCCAAGGCTGCTCGGGACACTCATACACCGAGCCATCGTGCAGTGCCGCGTCGAGATACGGCGCGATGAACCCCTGCTCGTGGTCCACGAAGCCGCTGACGCTCCCGCTCGTACCCCACCAGTACACGCTGTCACCCTGGCCCACGTCCTGAGCGTCGGTGTACGCCAAGGGCATCGCACGTTCCTCGTAGTCATTTGCGTACGCCTGCCATCCAAGCCCGAGCGATCGCAAGTTGGAGATACAGATCGTCCCACGGGCCGCTTGCTTCGCCGAGCCAAGCGTCGGCAGCAGGAACGATATGAGAATCCCGATGATCGCCATGACGACGAGCAACTCGATGAGCGTGAAGCCACGCGTGCGCACAGGATGGCAATCGTTGCCGAGTGCATCATGATTGCGAACGGAGTCGACCATCTTGCCTCTCTGAGCGGATCTCCTGCACGCTCTCGTCCAAACGCTACAAGTCCTCGCGACGCAACTCCCGAATCAACAGCGCGCGATCCACTTGGTTCACGGTGCCGTCCCCGTCGACATCGCGAACCCCTTTGCCTTGCTCCCACGCGTACAGATCCTCGATGTCGATGAACCCATCGCCGTTCACGTCATACGCCAGCACTGAGACCGCAAACGCGTGCAAGCCATCCGCACCAACGCTCAACAGGTAACCGCCGGCGATTGTCGGCGATCCGCCCGTGCCGATGAAATGCTCCACGAACGCCTCGGGGCCCTGCAGCAGACCGAGATCAATCGCGTGCAGGTCCGTGTAGGCGTCGAAATCCCCGCCGTCGGTCGAAATCGCGCCCACGTACAGAATTGTGGAGTTGTTGCTCAATGCGACGACCGGCTGATGCGTCCACCCGCCGACGACGAGGTACTCACCCGGATCGCACACCCCATCCGCGTCCGCGTCTTGCCATGTCGCGATCACCGAGTCCCAGAGCAGTTCCGCTCGATCTCCCAGATCTTCAAACACCTGGATCATCGGCTTACTCCCAAAGCCTGAAATGCCAGTACTGAGCACAATCCGCCCGTCCTCAAGCACGATCGGGATCGAGTCCGTGCGATTGCTCGGCGTGGACCACACAAGCGAACCATCCACCGCGTCGATCTTCACAAGATTCGCAGACGCAGTCTGTCCATCGAACGCAAAGCTCGCGCCATAGACCGAGAGCCGTCCGTCGTGCGCTCGAACCGTGACCCCGCCGAAGAAATCCGTGGCCCGCACATTGGTAAACGTCCACAATGGACTCGCCAACGCGTCGCTCGTCGCATCGAACGCGAGAATCCGCCCCGCGCCAAACCCGCCATCGGCACTTGTCGCGATGTAGATCCGTCCGTCGTGATACGCGGGCGTCGTGCCGCCGAAGCCGCCCAGTTCGGTGCTCCAGACTACCTCGCCCGGCTCAAAGGGATTCAAAGCCGGATCAAACGCGTCGATGTTGACACAATACAAACGCGCGTCACGTCCCGCGAGATCGAAATCGGTCACAAACGCGCGATCGCGGTCACCAAGATCCTCCGTGATCGCGACCGTCGAGTTCACCGCGTCGCCGGCGAGCTCAGTACGCCACAACTCGCTCCCGTCCTTTGCGTCCATCGCGAGCAGGTCCAGGTCGGATGCGAGCAGAACGCTGCCATGCTCCAGATCAAGCGTCGGCGTCGCCCACGAATCGAGGAACGGCTCAGGCACCTCCCGTGCCCACAACACCGCACCCAAGGCCAGATCAAACTTCACGAGCACGCTATCGCCCAATCTCTCGGCGAACGCATATCCGAACCCGTCCGCTCCGACGATGCCCGACAAGGGCCAAAACCTGAGTTCTATCCCATCTTGATCCTCGCAGAGCACCCAGGCGGGAGCGCCGAGCGCGGCATGCGCACTGTCAGTCTGCCCAGCACGATCATTCGACCCCGCGAGCGTGGTCCAGTCTGGCCCGGCTGCGCGCACCACGTCCGCACACGAAATCATCGCGACCATGCCGAATGCAACTTGGAGGAAAAAACGCCGCACAATCCGCACGCCGAGCGGCTACGCCCGGCGTGCGGTCCCACCTGTCGCTCTCTCAAGTCAAACGTCGACGCCGGCCCGCCAAGGCGATCCCACCAACCAAGACCGTGCACACGCCCGGCGCGGGCACGACCGCAAACCCTTCCACCTCGGCATTGAGCGACGTATTCGCATCGTCATCATCCGCGACGCTGATCCTCGCAAACATGAAGCCATCGTCCGCGCCCACGAGCGCTCGCACGTCGATGCCCGTGCCGCCGCCCGAGCCGTCGTAAAACGCACGAAGGTCTTCCATGTTCATGCCTGAGAAATCATCAAGCACAACGCTCGGATCCACGGGCTTGGTGAAATCTGTCAGCACCGACCCAGGCTCATCGTCAAAGGGCCCCGAGTCCGCGTAGCCCATCGCCGGCACAAAGCCCTCGGTGAACATGCCCGCGTCGACCCAGTCCACGCCGTCCACGCTCAGTTCCAGTTGAGCCTCATCGGTCCCAAAGACCCCCGGCGGATCACCCACGACGCCGTCGGGAAAGCCAGAGTCGACAAACCCGCCGCTGCCGAAGATGATCAGATCAACGCCAAACAGGTGCGACCCATCGTTGTTGATCGGCCGGTCAAAGCGAACGGTCAGATGCCCGCCCTCGCCGATCGAAACGAGTTCATCCGTACCAAACGCGGGATTAAACGGACTGACCACCCCCGGAAACAGGCTCTCGCCCGTGAATCGCTCGGGTTCACCCAACACCGTCGCGGGATTGTCAAATCCGGGCGTGCCCGTTAACCCTCCGTCGAAGTCGACAACCTCCACGGCCCACTGGCCTTGCGCAACCGACGCGATCGCCCCTGCGGTCAGAACAAAGAAACCCATTCGCGCGTTCTTCACACGCCAAACGCCGCGCAACGCGCGCACAACAACATCCATCTCGATCCTTCCTCACCGACGCCATATCGCGGGCGACGGCAACAACGCAGGTCCTCGCTTTGCTCGGTGGGGGTTCGCGCCAAGGCGCAACGTGACCCGCCGAGGCCCATAACGCGAGGGCCCATCC
>JAJDDL010000087.1 GCA_029260335.1 Phycisphaerales bacterium
CGGAACAGGTACGCGGCACCGCGATCTCGACTGTCACCGAAGTCGCCATTGACCGCTCCAATAATGGCGGTATTGCCGCTAATCGAGACGGCTGAGCCGAAGTAGTCCCGTTGCAAGGCATCGTCGGCGATGAGTTCGCAGACCTGCTCCCATTGGCCATCGATCGCACGGAAGATGAAGGCCGAGCCTGAATCCTGGTAGCCGCTGCTTTCGCGCAGAAACGCACTGATGACAGCTGTGTCGCCCGAGATGGAAACGTCAAATCCGAACCGGTCGTCGGTCATACCATCATCGGCGGTGAGCTTGTCGATCTGTTCCTGAGCTTGGGCTGTCCCGATCGCGAGCGCCGTCGCAATGCACGCGCCCAAGCGTTTTCTTCTGAGGCCGCGAAAGAGATTAAACAACGTGGGTCCCTTCGATCATCTAGGCAGGAGAATCGAGTGAGGTTGTTCTTGGGTGCATGGTGCCCGCTGATGGTTGCCGCGTTCAGTTCAGTTGGAGCGTACAGAAGTTGGCAAAGCAAGTCACGCACAATCATCGAAACTGCAACTCCGGACATGTAATCTCCGCGGCCTCAATCGCATGTTACCAGGGGCCAAGGCGGGGAAGCAAGCGCTCTTGGAGGACTGCAGGATTCGTAAAGGGCACCGCCTGGCCATGAACTCTCTGCAGGCGAGGCATGTGACAACGCGTCGCGGGCTCGTGCGCCGGTCGGCGATTCTCGTCCCATAGAATCGAGCCGATTCGTGAAGCACCCTCGGAGTCCCGCATGGCTGACAACCGACCGCAGCTCTCAATTACTGGTTCGCGCCACCTCCCCGGCTGGATGGCAGACAACCAAGTCAGCCTCGCCTTCAGCACTTATCAAGCCGGCAAACTCTTCATGGTGGGGCTCAAACCCGACCAGGGCTTGAGTATCTACGAACGCACCTTCAATCGCGCCATGGGCTTGCACGCCTCGGACGACGCCCAGACCCTCTGGATGGCCTCGCTCTTCCAGCTCTGGCGCTTTGAAAACTACGTGCCCCCCGCCGGCGCTACGCCCGACGGCTACGACCGGCTCTACGTCCCCACGCTCGGCCACACCACAGGCGACATCGACATCCACGACGTGCACACCGGACCCGACGGCAAGCCCGTGTTCGTCTCCACGCTCTTCAACTGCCTCGGCACCACAAGCGAAACACACAGCTTCGAGCCGCTCTGGAAGCCGCCCTTCATCTCGGCCATGGCTCCCGAGGACCGATGCCACCTCAACGGCATGGCGGTCGATCCCAAAACGCGCAAGCCCGCCTACGTCACCATGGTCAGCAAGTCCGACGTTAGCGACGGCTGGCGCGACCGACGCGTCGGCGGCGGCCTCCTCATGGACGTCCGAACCAACGAGATCGTGTGCGAAGGCCTGAGCATGCCGCACTCGCCCAGAATCCACCCGGATTGGCCGGATCGTGTGTGGCTCCTCCAAGCCGGCACGGGATTTCTGGGCTACGTCGATCTTGCCTCCGGCGAGTTCCACGAGGTGGTGTTCTGCCCCGGCTTTGTGCGCGGGCTGACCTTCGTCGGTCGCCACGCGATCGTGGGAATGTCAGCCACCCGCGAACACGGAACCTTCAGCGGCTTGCCTCTGGACGAGAACCTCAAATCGCGAGACGCCGAGGCACGCTGCGCGTTGCACGTCGTGAACCTGGACAGCGGCGTCACGGATCACTGGCTTCGGATCGAAGGCGTGGTCCGCGAGCTCTACGATGTGGTCGCACTCCGCGGCGTGCAGCGTCCAATGCTTCTGGGCTTCAAGACTGACGAGATTCGACGCACGATTAGACTGCCCGAGTAGCAGGAGATCTTGAACTAGATCCGCTGGTCATTCTCCATCCTAGATCGCAAGAAAAGGCCCTCGCAAGCGCGAGGGCCCTGGTCCAACTATGTTGCAAGGTCTACCGGCAGCCCGCCACATACATGTCCAGGAAGTAAAAGAAGTCCGCCGTGTCGAGCACGCCATCGGGCAGCCCGTACGCATCGCTGTTCGGATTCGCCGAGCCTGTCATGTCCGCGAGGCTGTCCCGCGCGGTGAACAGGTCGAGAAAGTGCATGAAGTCCGCGAGGTTAATCACGCCATCGCCCTGACCCGTGACCGCATCGCCCGTCACGTCCGCCGGGCAATAGGAGATCGTCATCGTCTGATCGACATCGACATTCTCAAGCCGAGTGATGCGTCCGTTGGGCCACTCGACGACGACATGGGCGATCTCGGTCGCCTCGCCTATGCCGAAGTGGGCGCTGGGCTCGGACTGGCTGATGAAGTTGGACCCGCCGGTGATCGCACGCATGATTGTGGTATCGGTGGTGACCTTCACGACCGCGCCATAACCCTGAGAGGCAACCGCCGGGCTTGCGGTGGTGTTCAAGAACACCCTTAGCCAGTGCGCGTTCGGACCGCTCAGGTCATTGCGGTAATACGTGAGCGCATCGAGGTTGGCGAAGATGACCGCATCCTGATCGCCGTCGTTGTCTGCATCGAAGTTCACGAGACCGCGCCCGTGCCCGAAGTGCTGAATGCCGAGCGCAATCGCGTTCTCATCGAAGCTGAGTTTCCCGTTGCCATCGACGCCGTTGCTCATCCACAGATAGCTCTGCTCGTTATTCCATTCTGCGCGGTGGAACCAGCCGTTGGTCTCGAGGATGTCCTGCCACCCGTCGTGGTCGAAATCGATGATGTTGGTGCCCCAGCCCCAACCGCCGTCCTTACACCCCGCTTGCTTGGAGATCTCGCTAAAGACGTGGTTGCCCTCGTTGATATAGAGCATGTTACCCGTGCCGGGGACCATGCCGCTGGGCGTGCCATAGATGCTCGATACGTACCAGTCCAGGTCGAGGTCGTTGTCGATATCGCCGACCGACGTTCCCATGCCATTGCCATCGAGCCCGACGCCGGCCTGCTGTGTCCACTCGGTGAACGTGCCGTCGGTGTTGTTGATGAAGTACTTGGAGGTCGCGAAGTCGCTGACCCAGAGCAGCTCGGGATACCGATCGCCGTTCATATCGGCAAAGCGCGGGCTGAAGCCACGAACCGCGGGCTTGGAAAAGTCAAAGCTCCCGCCGCCGTCGTTCATGCAGACCTCGGCGGTGACATCGACAAAGCCCAGTGCGCCGTCGTTGCGCATGAGCACGTTGGCCGGCTGCGCGGCGTCCTTCCACCCCGCGACCGCAAGATCGAGATCGCCGTCGAGATCGTAATCGCCCCAGGCGGCTCCCCAGCCGTTGTAGTCATCGGGGCAGGTCGTCGCGACGCCCATCTGCTGGGCGACATTTGTGAACGTCCCATCGCCGTTGTTGTGATACAGGATGTGCTGGCCCGGAAGTGCAAGGTCCGGGTCCGATTTCTCACCCGCGGACGTGATGAAAATATCGACCCAACCATCGCCGTCGTAGTCGCCCACGGCAAGCCCGACACTGTAATGCCGCAGATCAACGCCCCACTCGGCTGCCCGATCTGTGAATGTCCCGTCCCCATCATTGATGAATAGCCGATCCGCAAATGCCGAACCGCTCAGCACGAACAGATCCGTATATCCGTCATTGTTGAAGTCCGCCGCGGCTCCGCCGGAGCTCATCACCGCGATCGGCGGGCCCAGGTCATCCTGCCAATGCGACGTGCTCAGACCAGCCTCAGCCGTCCGCTCAGAAAAGCTCAGCGTTTGTGCCGAAGCCGTTGAGAGCGCGCCAGCGCCGATTCCAAGTCCGATTATCGAAACAAACCGATTTCTTGCCCGCATTTCTAGCCCCTCAAGTCCAATCGCGGCATTGCGCCCCCCCAGGGCTCAGTGCTGCTAACCCCTCCCAGAAAAGCCCTTGTGGCCTGTCTGATTGTGAAAGGCCAAGATACCAGCGAAGGCCCTTCTTTGAAAGGCCTTACGGATGCCAAAATGAGAAATTGCTCGGCAGTTCCAGGATTTCGGGAGTTCAACCGCAATTTGGATTGGCATCCCAGCGGACTTATCCGACCGGCAACGCCCGATTACTTCGCACTTGCCCGTGAGCGGAACTCTTCAGGCCTCACGCCGGAGTTGCGATCGCTGACAAGCTCTCGAGAACTTGCTGCGGATCCTCGGCTGTGCGCATTGCCTCGCGCAACGGCTTCACACTTGGAAACTCAGGCCGCACCATGCCCTTGGTCATCCGACCGATCCGCTGGCGGATCTGGTTCATCGCATGCCGCTCACCCCGGTACACGCGCATCAACTCGAAATACTCGCCGATAATCGACGCGATCCGCTCGGGGCTCGGCGCGTCCGGCTGCACGCCGGTGACCTGAAACTGCCAGCAGTCGTGGAAGATCCAAGGCCGATCGATCGCGGCCCTGCCGATCATCACGCCATCGCATCCGGTCTGCTCGAGCATGTCTCGGCAATCCTCAGGCGTCTTCACATCGCCATTGCCAATCACCGGGATCGGACCGCCGGGCCAATCGCGCGTCTTCTCGCGCACGGCTTGGACAACGCGCGTGATGCCATCGCGACAAGCCTCGCCCTTGAACCGCTGCTCGGTTGTGCGCCCGTGGACGGTGATCGCAACAACGCCGACATCCACAAGCGCACACGCGAGCTTCGGCGCATCGTCTGCGCATGACCACCCAAGACGCATCTTCGCGGTCAGTGGGATGTGCTCGGGCAGAGCATGCCGCACGCGCTCGGCGATCCGCAGCGCCAACGTAAAACTCCGGCAAGCGGTGGGGGACTCGCCCGGCTCGATCCCCTCATCGGGCACCATGAGCCGGCTGCCGCCATCCTTCTTGGTCACCTTGTCGACCGGGCAGCCCATGTTGATGTCCACGACATCCGCGCCATGCTCGGCGGCCCAGATCGCGCCTTGGGCCATCATGTCCGGATCCCCGCCGTAGAGCTGCATGCCCACCGGCGCGTCCTCGTCATTGGTCATCGCCAGGTCCAGGCTCTTGGCAGTCCCCCGGAGCACGCCGTGAGGGCTGAGCAGATCGGTGCACGCCAGCCCCACCCCGCCCTGCCGTCGGCAAGTCAGCCGATACGCAAGATCGCAATACCCCGCAATGGGCGCGAGCAGGAGATTGGTCTCAAGCTGGACCGGGCCGATCTGGAGTGGGCGAGCGAGCACATACAAGGATAACGACGCCACTCGCGGCTGGCACAAGCCCGATCACACCAACACGAGCCCGAAGCGCGATCGAGGGAGACCGCGCCAAGGCCGTTCAGCCGCCAGACCTACGCAAACGCCCGCGGATTCGCTTCCCACGGATCAAACCGCAACTCCGGCGCCGCCGGCCAGTCAACCCCACACTCCGGGCACTTGCGCGTGCCAAGCTCGACGCCCAAGGCGTCAAGCGCCACACTCGAATCAAGCCCCGCAAGGTCGTACTTGCAGCACCGACAGCGATCCAAACGCCGCATTCTCTCTCGCTCGTGCTCTTGCATCCGCACATTCCAACCCACGAGCGCGAAGATCACGAACACGATCCCCGCGAGCACCCCGAACATCCCCAGCAGCATCCAACTGAGAACTTCGAGCACCGCAAACGCGCCGAGCACATAGTGGATTTTCGTTCCCCTCCATCCCGGCGGGACCGAGCACAACAACTCCGGCTCATGCTGAAATCGCCATATCTCTCTTTGCCGCTCCAACTGACGACGGGCCTTGCGTGCAAGTACCTCAGCGCGCTCCTGAATGGGATGAGGCCTCGCGAGCTCCCGCTCGAGTTCCAGATAGATGGCAAGTTTGCGAGCTTCGCCGAGCATGATGATCCGATCCAATGGGCAAGCGAGTACGCACGATAGCTATTCCAGATAGTGACCTGCGAGTTTCAGCACGAGTGCCGAGGCGGGTAGGAGCTTGGCCCTACACGACTCGGCTTCGCAGATCAGCTCTCGCCTCTTTCCTCCTCCGCGGCCCTCCGCGGTGCAATCCTCCTCCTACTTCTGAATCGTCTGTGGACGAAAACACGCTCTGCACGATCTCGCCCAGACCGATACAGTCGTCGCGTGTACCAAGCCCTCCTCACCCGCCGCTATCTCACCCGCCGCATCATGCCGCTGCTCAGCGCACTGGCGGTCTGCCTCTCCACGGCGATGGTCCTGACCACCTGGTCGGTCATGGGCGGGTTCCTCCAGGTCCTGCTCGATTCAGGCAAGACCTTCGTGGGCGACGTCAAGATCCACCAACCCAGCCGGGGTATGCAGCACTACGACAAGCTCATCGAATCGCTCGAGGCCGACCCCCAAGTCGCCCGAGCAACGCCCGTCGTCGAGACCTTCGGCGTGCTGAGCTTGCCGGGCGATGTCACCAAGCCCATCCAAGTGCTCGGCATCGAGCCCGAGAGCTACAACGCCGTGACCGGCTATTACGACACGCTTCACTGGCGAGCACTCGAAAAGCCGAGCAAGCACGATCCGGATCAGACAGACCCTCGCCTGCACCCTCCGACTCCAGAGAATCAGGATCGAGCCGACCGCTTGGAACTGACCTGGCCCAAGATCCTCGAGAACGGCATGAATCTCCGAAGGATCGATCCTCGCACGCTGGAGCACGTTCCAGCGATGGTGCCGGGCATCGAGGTGAGCGGGCATGTGAATCAGCGCCAGCCCGGAGGCTGGTACCTGCCCCAGCCCTTGGTCGATAACCCGGTCGATATCTTCGATTGGTACACGATGCCCTCGCATCCGCGCGCCAAGATCACTCTTCGGGTCTTGCCATTGACGGATTCGGGGCACGCCGTCGAGATGGCATCACGAATCATGCCGGTCGCCAACGAATTTCGCACGGGCAACTACGTGTTCGACAACAACCTGACCATCGTCCCCTTGGCATTGCTCCAAGACATGATGCACATGGATGCAGCCGAGCGCGTGATCGGCCGGGGGGGGATCGAGATCGATCCGCAAACGGGCAAGGAGAGGATTGTTCCGCCACGCACCGTGGTCGAGCCGGCCCGGGTCAACACCGTGCTCGTCTCGGCGGCCCCAGGTGTCGCCGTCAACGACCTGCGCGATCGGGTCCAGGAGATCTATGACGCGTTCGCGATCGAAAACCGAATGCCCGATGCGAGCGTCCAGACCTGGGAGCAGATCAACGCGGGATTCATCGGTGCGGTCAAGAAAGAGATCGCCCTGGTGCTCGTGCTCTTCACGTTCATCTCAATCACCGCGGTCTTCTTGGTGCTCTCGATCTTCTGGTCGATGGTCAACGAAAAGACGCGCGATATCGGCATCCTGCGCTCGCTCGGCGCCAGCCGCGCCGGGATCGCCTGGCTCTGGCTCCGCTACGGCCTTGTCATCGGGCTCGTCGGCTCGGCGCTCGGCGGCCTGCTCAGTTACGTCATCGTCCGCAACATCAACCCCATCCACGAATGGCTCGGCAGCGCATTCAACGTCGTCGTCTGGGATCCCAAGGTGTACTACTTCACCGAGATCCCCAACAAGGTCGATCCAACCACCATGATGATCGTGCTCGCCGGCGGCGTCCTCGCCTCAGCGCTCGGCGCGCTGGTGCCGAGCCTCCGTGCCGCGTTCATGGACCCCGTCCGTGCCCTTCGATATGAGTGAGTAATGACCGCCCCGATCCTCCAAGCCAAGAACGTGCACAAGACCTATCGCCTGGGGCGGGTCGATGTCCCCGTGCTCCACGACGCGAGCATGCAGGTCCATCCGGGCGAGTGGGTCGCGATCCTCGGCGCATCAGGCTCGGGCAAAAGCACCCTCATGCACCTGCTCGGCGGGCTCGACCGTCCCGATCCCAAAAAGGGCTCCGTTGTCTATGAAGGTCGAGACCTGGCCCAGATGAGCGCCCGCGAGTTGGACCAATACCGCGCCAGTGCCGTTGGCTTTGTCTTCCAGTCCTACCACCTGCTCCCAGAGCTCAATGTCTTGGAGAACGTGCTCTCCGGTGCCATGGTCCGTTACGGCAGATTCGGCTACGCCGCCCGAAAATCGACCCTGCGGAGCCGCGGTGAGGGTTTGCTCGACGCCATGGGGCTCGCTCATCGACTGGGCCACCGCCCCGTCGAACTCTCCGGCGGCGAGCGCCAGCGGGTCGCGATCGCCCGTTCACTAATAAATGAGCCAGCAGTCCTGCTCGCCGACGAGCCCACGGGCAATCTGGACCAAAAGACCGGCGACGCCATCCTCGACGCGGTCGAGAAACTCCGAGACCGAGGCGGTGAGGATGCCGCCAAGCAGACCATTGTGATGGTGACCCACTCGCGAGAGGTCGCCAAGCGGGCCGATCGACTCGTTGAACTGGTCGATGGGCGCGTACGCTCTGGCTCAGAGGCCGCAGGGGTCTCCTAGCCAGGATTCTTCGCCAAAGCCCCACAAGGGCCTAGGGCGATGTTACTATCCACTAACGGAGGCCCGATTGGCGACAGCATCAACCCAGAACTCCAGGGGGGTTCAGGCTCCCCAGGCCCGCGGGGTATCGCTGCGCGGCCCCACGGGTGAGCCGGTCAAGGGCCGCCTCATGGAGATGGGTGATGGAGTGCCGGTCGTCTTCTTGCACGGCTTGGTCGGTGTCAACGAACACTGGCTCGAAGTCTCCCAACGCATCAAAGGCCACATGCGATGCGTGATGCTCGAGGTGCCCTTGCTCGACCTGCTGGGCGATGACTGTTCCATCGAAGGCGTCACCGACATGATCGGCCGCTACGTCAGTGAAGAAATCGGCGAGCCCGCCGTGTTCGTCGGCAGTTCTTTCGGCGGACACGTTTCTCTTCGCCTGGGCGTCCAGAGTCCCGAGCTTGTGCGAGGGCTGGTCCTCGTCGGCTCGAGCGGTTTGGGCGAGAAGCCCATCGGCGGACCGAGGGTGAAGCGCACAAGGGCGTGGGTGGAAGACACAATCGCCGAACTCTTCTTTGATCGCTCCAAGATGTCCCAAGAAGATGTCGATCGCGCATGGGGCGAGCTTTCGGGCCGGGTGAAGGCCAAGCGCATGTTCCGGCTCTCGCGCTCGGTCTTCAAGGACCACATGGCCGATCGCATCCCAAGCATCCAGGCGCCGACCATGGTGCTCTGGGGTCGCGAGGACATGATCACGCTGCCGGAAGTCGCCGAGCAGTTCGCCGAGGCAATCCCCAACGCCGAGATGGTCTGGATCGAGCGCTGCGGCCACGCCCCGATGATCGAAAAGCCCGATGAGTTCGCCGAAGCCCTGCTCCGCTTCGGCACCAAGATCGGGATCTGCGACGCCTGATGTCCGCCGCCCTCTCGAATGACTCGCGTATCAGCAAAGACGCCCCCTGGCGATGGACGGCGCTCGTGGGCGCAGGTCTCAGAGTCGCGACCGAATCTCGCGCTCGGCGCCTGAGCGATCTGGAATACTGGCGTCAGAACGCGGCTCGACTGCAACGCAAGCAGCTCGCCGGGCTCCTCCATCGCGCCCAGCACACCGACTTTGGCAAAGCCTACAACTTCCGCCGCATCGCACGCCTGGAAGGCGACGCCCAACTCGCGGCGTATCGCGACGCGGTACCCCATGCCGACTGGTACGCGTTCCAAGACCGCATCGTCCGCATGCGAGAGCAAGGCGAGCCAGATGTGCTCTGGCCCGGGCTCGTGCGCGACTTCGCCCAAACCTCCGGCACGACCGCGGGCGACAAGTTCATCCCCATCTCCAAGGCCATGCTCAAGAGCAACTTCCGCGCGAGCATGGACATCTTCGCCAACCTCACCCGCCGCAGCCTGAGCCTGCCATGGCTCACCAGCGGGCGAAGCCTCTTCATGGGCGGCTCGAGTGACTTGCAAGCCAACGAGCACGGCATCCGCACCGCCGACCTCTCGGGCCTCGTCACCCCGATGATCAAATGGCCGTTGAGCGAGGTCTACGCACCAGGACACGACATCGCGCTTCTGGAACACTGGCCGAGCAAGATCGACGCGATGGCCAGGGCCTGCATCGACATGGACGTCCGCATGATCAGCGGCATGCCGAGCTGGGCCCACGTGCTCTTCGAGCGATTGGTCGAGCTGGCCAACGAGCGCGGGCAACACGCCACATGCGTGCACGATCTGTGGCCCAACTTCACCCTCTTCGTCCACGGCGGGGTCAAGTACACGCCCTTCATCGAACGCGTCAACGAGATCGTCTTCGGCGACCCCGCGATCGACTTCCCGCATCGCCTGGAGCTCTACCCCGCAAGCGAAGCATTCATCGCGATGCAAGATATCCCGGGCGATCCAGGCCTGCGACTCATCCCCGACATCGACGTGTTCTACGAGTTCATCCCGCTCGAAGAGATCGACGATCCCAACGCACGGGCGTTCACGTGCGAGACCGTCGAGAAAGGCCAGCGCTACGTCGTCGTGC
Organism: Phycisphaerales bacterium; assembly: GCA_029260335.1. Classification (GTDB taxonomy): domain Bacteria; phylum Planctomycetota; class Phycisphaerae; order Phycisphaerales; family UBA1924; genus S146-42. The sequence goes on from JAJDDL010000087.1 coordinate 10,324, forward strand.
TCAGCTCGTGTGCCGGGCTCTGGCGTTATGTCCTGGGCGATGTCGTCGAGTTCGACACGATCCCCGGAAATCTCAATGGCAAAGGAGGCGACGGCCCGCCGCGATTGCGCATCGTCGGCCGCCACCGCCACTTTATCAACGCCTTTGGCGAAAACCTGATTGTCGAGCACATCGAGAACGCGGTGTCGGTCGCGGCGAAACAAGCCCGTCTCGCAATCGGCGAGTTCACCGCGGCTCCGGTCTACCCCGCCGATGGCCGACCAGCTGGACTCGAACTCGCGATCGAGCTTGAAGATGAGAACCATGATCTCTCACAGTTCCGCGATGTATTCGATGCCGATCTGAAACACCAAAACGTCGACTACACGACCAAGCGAACTGACGGCCTCGGCATGGGCCCGCCGACCATCACGCCTCTGCCCGTCGGCAGTTTTCACCGCTGGATGGAAAGCCGAGGCAAGCTCGGCGGGCAACACAAATGCCCGCGGTGTGCCAATCACCGTGAGATTCTGGACGGCGTCCTCGCCAACGACGGGCGCGCGTAGCTGCAGTTCTTGGATGGTCGTCAATTGCGCAGTACCATCCGCTCATGCGCAATGCAACTCTCTGCCTGCTGGTTCTTCTGACGACACAATCGTTCGCCTGCCAGCCAAGCACCAAGCTCGTTCCGTTGGCCGACGGCTGGGCACGAAACTCGGTCAACACCGTGATCTTCCGCCGAAACTCCGTGGTCTCCCACGAGCAAAACCAGTTTGTCGCGTTCTACGACCCCAGCGGTTCAGTCGTGTTGGCCAAGCGACGGCTCGGCAGTTCTAACTGGGAAATCCGCAAGACCCAATACACCGGCAACGTCCGCGACGCCCACAACTCCATCAGCATCATGGTCGACGGCGAAGGCTATCTCCACATGTCCTGGGACCACCACGGCCATCCCCTGCGGTATTGTCGAAGCGTCACGCCCGGATCACTCGAGCTGACCGACAAGATGCCCATGACAGGCCTCAAGGAAGATCACGTGACGTATCCGGAGTTCTATCGACTCCCCGACGGAAACCTGCTCTTTCTCTATCGCGACGGAAGTTCCGGCCGCGGCGACATCATGCTCAACCACTACAACGTGCAATCGCGCTCATGGACGCAGCGCCAGAACGCGTTCATCAACGGCGAGGACGAACGCAACGCATACTGGCAAATGTGCACAGACTCGCAAGGGACCATCCACATCTCCTGGGTCTGGCGTGAAACAGGCGACGTCGCCACGAATCACGACATCTGTTACGCGAAATCCTCCGACGGCGGTCGAACGTGGATGAGATCCTCGGGCGAGCCTTATCAAATGCCAATCCGGGCCGCCAACGCGGAGTGCGCGGCCCGAGTCGCCCAAGGCAGCGACCTGATCAACACCACATCCATGTGCGCCGATCGCGAGGGACGGCCCTACATCGCAACGTATTGGACGCCCGAGGGGCAGCAAGTGCCCCAGTTCCATCTCGTGCATCACGACGGGGCGCAGTGGAAGACGATGCAAATCGGGAACCGGAGCACGGCCTTTCACCTGCAAGGTGGCGGGACCAAGCGAATCCCAATCTCGCGATGTCAGATTCTGGTGAATACAGATGGCCAGGCCGACAAGGCGTACCTGCTGTTTCGAGATGTCGAGCGAGCCAGCCGTGTGACCGTTGCATCTTGTGCGGACCTTCGCGAAGGCAACTGGCAGTTCGAGGACTTGAGCGAGTTCTCCGTCGGCATGTGGGAGCCGAGTTACGACACCGAACTCTGGCGTCGAGAGCGGCAGCTGCACATCTTCGTGCAACGAGTCGGCCAGGGCGATGGAGAACAGACCGATGAGCTCGCGCCCCAGCAGGTGAGCATCCTCGAATGGTCGCCCTCGAACTGACGAGCCGTTTGCGATTCCGATCGCCGGGCTGATTCGGCGATTCGACATCGGAGATCGGCTCCCGCGCACCGAAGACCAACCGGCAGTCTGGCAGCGACCGGAAATCCCCTCTTGACAAATCCTAGGAAGCTAGTTAGTATTCACTTACTTCTGGAGACTGCCCGTGGATCCGCTCGCAGAGATACTGGCACGCCTGGATGCGATGGACCGCCGATTGGCGGCATTGGAAGAGTCTCGGCGAGCCGAAACCGCCGAGCAGCCTCCAGCAGAGGTCAAAGCGAGAGAACTGCCGGCCGATCCCACCGTGAATCTCGAGCCCGAGCCGACGGCGACCCCCGAGCCGGATCTGCCAGCGATGGACGAACTGGCCTCACCGCCACCACCCCCCGCCGAACCCTCGCTCGCCGATCACCTCGTCGCGTTGCAACGCAAGCGTGAAAAACCGCTTTCGCCAGCCGCGCTCGACGAACCGCCCGTGCGCGAGATCGTCGGCCCAACCGAACCCCCGCCCACCCTGGAGTTCAAGATCGGCGGCAAGCTGTTCGCCGCACTCGGCGCGATCATCGTGACGTTCGCCGTGGGCTTTTTCCTAAAACTCGCGTGGGATCAGGGCTGGATCAAACAGGTCGCGCCGGGCATGCGATGCCTCATGGGCGCCGCATTCGGCTTCGCGCTGATCGGCGTGGGCGAGTTCGTCCTCCGCCGTTTCGGCAACAAGGCCGCCACCGGCATCTTCGCCGCAGGCGTCGCGTCCGTTTACGCCTCGGCATGGGCGGCCTACGGCGTCTTCTCAATCATCGGCGCGCCCACCGCGTTCGCGCTGCTCTTGCTCACCGCCGCGATAGGCGTGTTCAT
>JAJDDL010000088.1 GCA_029260335.1 Phycisphaerales bacterium
GCAAGCCCGGCCCATCCTCCTTTCTCTTGTCCAAGCCGTCACTTGTGGCACATGTATGAACCCGATCGTAATGGAACTCATTCATGAAATCGGGGGGATTCCCGCGGTTGATTCACAAATCTATGACAACTAGTTTGCCACACCCATGCGCCTCGTGAGGTCTCCCTAGTAAGAAACTACCAATGCGCCAGGCCTTGTGAGCACAAACCCGACCCGTCGAGAACTCACGCGACCTGCGCCTCCTGCCTGTCCAGATTGGAACCAACCTGCGCCGTGGCAACGCTCGCAGTCGGTGCCCGATTCTCGGCCCCCGCAACTCGCCCTTGGGAGTTGGCAGCGGGAACGCGATCCAACCGGAGACACCAGCCCGCGCCTGAAGGTGATCGCCGCGGCGGGTCGGACCGAGAACGAAGCTGGCCGAGGTGCATACTCCACTCCGACCAGCCCTTGAAGCCACCGCGAGTACCCACTTGCCGGAGCTGCGCAGCCCACGCGCGCCGACAACTTAACCTCAGAGCACCTGACGCCCTTCATTAGTCACCGCCCGAAGGGCCATCTCCGTGCTCACCCGGCGACGCAACAACCGAAGCACGTCCAACACGAACGCCAGATCCTCGATGGGCTCGCGATTGGCTACCCACAAACACCCGACCGTCCCCAGCACGCGCGCATCGAGCCTGACACTCACATACGACTCGATTTCCCCGACTCTGATCATCTCAGAGTCGGGAAAAACGACCGTTGCATTTCGCTCACACGCACACTCGCCCAACCGGAACGTGCGACCGCAGGCCGTCGATTCCAGGGGGCTGGCCGCCAGATCGCCGTGCACACCCCGATCGACCGAGAACGCGGACACGGCTTGCCCGGTATCCTCGTTCGCCTCGGTGATCCCTGCCATGTCCATATCCACCGCTTCGGCGAGCCCAGCGACAAGCTCCCCAAAGAACCGCTCGGGCGAAGTCTCTGCCAACTTGTTCTCCAGCGGGACCAACGCTCCATACATCCGCGCACCGGCGGACCGTTGAGCAAGTCCGTGCTCCTGCTGATCTGGTGCGCAGACCTGGGGGGTGATCAATCCCTGGCGATACACGACGCTCACGAGTTGCACTTGAGACTGCACGCCGAGCTTGTGGTAGATGCGCGTGCAGTGATTGTCGATCGTCTTCGGACTCCGAAACAGATGCTTGGCCACCGCGGCCCGCGAGAGTCCCTTGCACAGGAGCGTGAGCACCTCGATCTCTCGCTTTGAGAGGGTCGAGAAGTCGACCTTGTCCTCTGGGATGGGATCCCAACTACCACTATCGATTTGACCGTTGTCATGAACCGTCATGCGTTCTCCTGTATTGGCTCCGTGAATCTCCATCACGTCTTTCCGGCCACAGCGCACACACAGTGGCTCGCAACTTAGCAAGTTGCCGGACTGGGCGGTCCAACGAGCAACCTCCCAACCAGTCTTCCACGTCTAGATTCGCACGAAGCTGGGCTGAACCGGGCTAAAAAGACTTAAAGCCACTACAAGAGAATCTTCATACCCTTGCCTGGTAGGGACTATGAACCGCAACTCCTAGTAGGAATCGACTAACGAGAAACGCTGGGACAAACACGCGCGCAAACGCATGCCGCATACGACCAATCCCGCCAATCCAAGGTGATCCATGCAACGCCGAGGGCGTCCATTCCGGCCTGTCGTTATCAGTCCATGGCCTGGAGCAGCGGGCGCAGCCCGATCGAACCGCCGAGTTCCTCTACGTGATCAATCGCAACCTGGAGCGCAAGCTCGCTGCTGACCCGAGGGCGGAAGACGCGCAGGAGATCGAGCACAAACGGGAGATCCTCGATGGGTTCACGATTCGCAACCCAGAGGCAGCCAACTGGCCCGGTCGCTCTGGTCTCTAGCCGCACCCCGGCATAGGAGTCCACCTTCGCAATCCGAAATGCCTCAGACTCTGGGAATGCCGTCCGGGCGTCACGCTCGCAGACACACTCACCTTGCTCGTACGCGTTGCCGCACGCGGAGGTATCCATGTCGCACACGAGCTGACCCATCGGCTCTCCGTCTTCGGTCGCGACCAGGATCACGATCTCTCTATCGGCATGATCGTATTCAGAGATGCCAGCCATCTGCACACCCGACTCTTCGCTCAGGCCGACCACCAGATGGCGAAAGTACTGCTCAGGCGGATTGCGCAGAAGCCGACGCTCGATCGCGAGCATTGCCCGAGCGACCCGATCTTCGAGTTGAGAACTTGGGTCTTGCGCCGCGCGGGGGGCGTCGGGATCGAACGCCATGCTGCTCGCCGGATTGGTGATTAGAGCCATGAGTTGGGCCTGAGAGTGCACCCCCAGCTTGTGGTAGATTCGAGAGCAGTGCTTGTCGATCGTTTTGGGGCTCCGGAAGAGCGCAGCCGCAACCTCTGCCCGGCGAAGGCCCTGGACCAGGAGTTGCAAAACCTCGCGTTCGCGATTGGAGAGCAAGCCCAGTCTCTCAGACAAAGGCATCTGAGAAGCCAGGGGTTTTGCTTGGACCGGAGACTGCTCAGGGCTCATCTTGCCTACTCCCTTGTATCACTTATGGGATAATAGCCCTACATGTTTACCCTTGCCCACCGCCTCTCCGGGTGACTGGAGCCCGGCCCTGGGCTTCCGGCAGGGCACTGCCCCCGCCGAATGCAGACCCGGCAAGGCCTCTCTCTCAAGGCGAAGAAAGCCGGCCAAGTCACCTGAGCACCCCAACCAGCCGTTTGCGACCACAATAAATCGGTGTGTCTGAAGACTCAGGAGCAGGAAGTGATCTCGCGTTCTTGCCGAGTCGCCGCATCCGTGGATCGGCCCACCGCCGAGAGGCCCGAACACGCCCTACAGCACCAGGCGATCCTCATCGATCACCGCGCGGAAGGCCATCTCCGTGCTCACGCGACGCCGCAAGAGTCGAAGCACATCCTGCACAAACGCCGGATCTGCAAAGGGCTTTCGTTCGGCGACCCACAGACACCCGACCGTCCCCAGAACTCTTGCATCGAGCCGCACACCGGCGTAGGACTCGACTCTCTGAACTCTCATAACCTGCGAAGCAGAGTCGTCCATAAATCGATTTCCCCGTTTCTCAGGCCATGACCCCCATCACCCGATCCGAATCGAGCATATCGGCCAACGAAGCAAATGATCAACGGGGCGAATCCCCTGACTTCGAATCTATTTTGAGCCCCCGGACCGCAAATGAGCACGATCCACTGGGCGAGATTGATGACCAATCAACTGATGAAGAGCGCAACAGTCAGCAACAATCCAATGAGGACCGCAAGACTCAGCTTAATGATCATGGAAACCAGTCGCCCTTTGGCCGCCCCGGTTCCCACCCGCCAAGAATCCGACCAGCCTTGCACGGCAACGCTGCGCTCGGCAAGCCCAGCACCCAACCCCGCGCCCACCACTGCTCCGACAATCGTTCCAACGACCGGAATCGGAAGAACCGCCGTTCCCACGATGCCACCAACGATTCCGCCGACGACCGACCAGACCGCCGCCGCACGCGAACCCTTGGCCCTCCGCGCACCGGCGGCCGAAGCCACCAGTTCCAGCACCTCGGCGAGCACCCCCAGCGTGACCGCGATCGCGAGCGTCCAGGTCGAGAACAACTCCGGACGCCAGAAAAGATCCACCGTGACGGCGATCCCGATCATGACCCAGATACCCGGCAGCATCAGCACCGTCAATGCGACACCCGCCACACACCCAGACACGACAATCAGCCCTGCAAGGAAACCCATGGCCCATTGTTAGGGGTTCGGTGGTCAGAGTTACTCAATCACTGGACGTCGGCTCCAGTTCACTCGCCTATCGCTCGCAATAGAACCCCTGGCCGGTGTGGCGGAGCTTGCCTGCCTGTTCCAGCGCCTTCCAGACCTCCGGGCCAAAGTCTTCGGGCGGGATAATCGCGTCTCGCCCTGACTTTTTGCCCCCCGACGTGTATCTCCCGCCCAGCTTCGACTCGTCGGCGAGCCTTCCCACCTTCAATCGCTTCTTGAACGCCTTGAGCGCAGAAGCCATGACCTCTTCCGGGACCTTGACTGCCGGTTCCATCTGGCGATTGGCAATGCCCTCGAGCCAGGAGACCATCTCATCGAGCGCCTCGATGTCTCGGGACGCGCAGATCTCGCCCGCCCGCTTGTGATCCACGGGCATCCCGCGAAGCAGCTTCCCGGCGAGTGTCCATTCATCCAGAATCCGCATTGGATCCGAAGGCTCGCGAATATCAGCGACGATCTGTCTCAGCTTCTCTAGTGCGTTCACGCGTCGTCCTTCTGTAGGGCCCCTCGGATCGAGCATAATCCTACAAGCCTTTGAGCCCAAAAGAGCGGAAGATCGAGCGGGCTTGCTGCGTCGAGGTCAGTTCACCCCGGAGTTCCATGCTCTGGAATGGTACCATGCGTCGTGGCGCGTCCGATTTCCATCCGATCGAGCTTGCTCCGAGACATCGCGGTCTTGGTGGTGCTGTTGGGACTGGGCATGTTCGTTGCGACTCTGATCGGCTCGCGACGCATGGTCCGGTCGCTCTCAGAGTCGCTCGTGGGCCAGACGCTCACGACGGTGGAGTCCAAGCTCGATGAGTTATTCGGCGAGGCCGAGCAGCAGCTTTCCGTAGCGGTGGGCCAAGGCAAGGCCGGCGCACTGGATATCCAAGCTCTGGACCCGATCGGTGCGATCGACGAGAGCCAGTTCGAGGCTCAGCGGCAGCATCGCAATCGCCTCTTCCGGCCAATCGTCGAAACGTCGCCTCAAATCTCCTCGCTCATGCTCGCCGACACCAATGGACGGGAGCACATGCTGTTGCTCTTCAATGGTGTATGGCGGAATCGATGCTCGGCGGCTGATGAATGGACTGAAGTGCGTTGGCTGGAGTGGTCCGATGAGGTCGCGCCGACAGTGAGTCGCGAAGCGATGGATTACGACACGCGACAACGCCCCTGGTTTATCGGGGCCCTGCAGACGGGGCCTGGGACCGTGCACTGGACCGAGCCCTACACCTTCTTCACGACCAATGAGCCTGGCATTACTATTTCGGCCGCGTTCGACATGGGCGATGGCGTGCAGCGCGTCCTTGGATTTGATGTCCTGCTGAACGACATCTCAGAGTTCACGCGCGAACTCGGCATCGGCGAGCGGGGGCTTGTTGCGGTGCTGAGCGAGGATGGGCGGTTCGTCGGCTTGCCGGGAATCGAAGGTCTTGACGAACCAGCCGCTCGAACTGCGGCTTACCTTAAGCTACCGGAAGAACTCGGGCTCACTCTCATCGATGATGCGGTCAAGACACGAGGGGGTCCCGCATCAAGGGACTCTGTGACCTATCGCTTCCATAGCGCGGGCGAGGCTTGGTGGGCCAGCGCTCAACCGTACGCGCTTTCCGACGGGCGGCAGCTACGCATAGCTATCCTCATGCCCGAAGCCGACCTGTTGGGTGACGTGCGGCTCCTGCGACTCATCATCATCTCGCTCGTCGTTGTCGTGCTCGCGCTCGGCGGGCTGCGGGCGGTGTTCGTGGCGCGCCGGTTTAGCGCCCCGGTCGAGGGGCTGGTCGAGCAGAGTGCACGGATCACGAGCGGAGATCTGGAGAGCGAGTCGCACATCGACTCGCCGATCAAGGAGATCCAGCGGCTGGTCGAGGCTCAGGATCACATGCGCGAGGGCATCCTGGCACGGATCAAGCTGCAGAAAGTCGAGCGCGACCTTGATCTCGCGCGAGAGATCCAGCAGGGGCTCCTGCCGCAGTTGCCCCCCGAGGCGCAAGGCTTTGAGATTGCCGGTTGGAATCAACCCGCCGACCAGACTGGGGGCGACTTCTACGACTGGCTGAGCCTGCCCGATGGGCGTGTGGTGTTGACGCTTGCGGACGTGACCGGGCATGGGATCGGGCCCGCACTGATCGTCGCGGTCTACCGCGCGTATGTGCGAGCCTCGACGACGTTCGGCATTGCCGCACTGGCCGCGGCGTTTGAGAACATCAATGACCTGCTCTGCGCGGATCTGCCGCAAGGCAAGTTCATCACCGCCGTCGTCGGCGTGCTGGACCCGCAGGCGAACAGGATGCGCATGGTGTCGGCGGGGCATGGGCCTTTGCTGTACTACCAGGCGGCGTCGGGCACTGTGCAGAGTTGGAATGCCGATGGCCCGCCGCTTGGGATCGTGGAGGGTCTCGAGTTTGACGCGCCGCGCGATATCGAGTTCTCTCCAGGCGACATCCTCGTGCTCGTCACCGACGGGTTCTTTGAGTGGGCCAATGAGGCGGGCGAACTTTTCGGCACCGATCGTCTCGAAGCATTCGTGCGAGCGAACAGCAACCTCGCGCCCGCAGCGTTCATCCACGCCTTGCACGAAGCGGTGCTCGATCACGCCGGCGGAACCGTGCAGGGTGATGACCTGACCGCACTTGTCATTCGCAAGACATGATTGGGGACGGCATGCCGGGGTATGTCGCTCTTGCTCCTTGATCGAAAGCCCTTAGCCAACCAACGCACCCGGGCAGCGGACCTGGACCCAGGAACGCCCCTATCGTCCCATTCAACCCCCGGTGGGGTGGCCGAGCGGCTGAAGGCGCCGGTCTTGAAAACCGGTAGACGGTTTACCGTCTCGCGGGTTCGAATCCCGCCCCCACCGCTTTCCCTGCTGAGCCGATTCGCTCAGCAACAACGCCGGGCTCCAGCCGGGCTGACGGAGAGCCTGAGATGGAGAATCTCGCTTACGCAATCGCCATCATTGGCGCGATCGGCTCGGGGCTCATCGGCGGCGTCTTCTTCGCCTTCTCCAGCTTCGTGATGCGAGCCCTTGCTAGGCTCGATCCGATTCCCGCGATGCAGGCGATGCAATCGATCAACATCACCGTGATCAACCCACACTTCCTGGGCAGCTTTATGGGCACCGCAGCGGTCTCGCTTGTCGCGATCGTCCTGGGCGTCATGCGTTGGGGCGAACCGAACGCGGCCTACCTCATCGTCGGCGGATCGCTCTACTTCGTCGGCACTTTCCTGGTGACTATCGCGTGCAACGTGCCCCTGAACGACGCGCTGGAAAGGTCATCGCCCGAGTCCCCCACCGCCCCCGAAGTCTGGGCACATTACCTCCTCGTTTGGACAAGATGGAATCATGTCCGCACGGTCGCCGCGCTGCTCGCCATGCTCTCATTCTGCCTTGCGCTCTAGCGAGCAGCCGCTCACCTTGAAGATACTTCATCAGCATCCGTCTGGCCCATCCGTTGCAAGACGCTCTCACGAGCAGCCGCAAGATTCAACCCCAGGCCCACCAACACCTTCATCGCAACATCGTCCTCACCCCGGAGCAGTCCGAGCAGAAGAT
>JAJDDL010000089.1 GCA_029260335.1 Phycisphaerales bacterium
TCTTCGACACTCAGCGCTTCGTTGGTGTAGGTCGTGAGCCTCTTGGCAACATCACGATCCGCAGCGGCTTGATCGAAGGTGATTTCTCCTGCCGAGGGGTTGATGGTTCGGACGTTGGTATTCGACAGGCTCGCGCGATCAAACTCACCGTCTTCGGGGCCCATCCGAGGGGGCACGAGGTTGCCGCCGAGGATGGATGTGCGTTCTTCGAGCAGGGCCCGCGTCTGGCGATCGATCACCTGCATGCCCGGGGCACACCCGCCCAGACCGGAGATCATCGCAGAGATAAACACCAAGGCCACGAGGGGCTTTCGAACGCGCAGGATGGGCAAAAAGGGGCCTCCAGATCTGGAGCGAAGTCTACCGACCACACCCGTCCGCGTTGCGAACGAATCGCTCCAGGTATTGTCATTTTGTAGAGCGCGCCTAAACTCTAGGTTCCTAAGAAAACACCCCTTCTATTCGGTGCGTGTTCGGTTTCAGATCACTCTTTGATCGGAGTGATTGTTAACTTAGACAAAGAGGAGCCGCGATGGCCTCTGTGACCTATGACAGCAAGAGCTTTATGATCGACGGTCGGCGCGTGCTGATTGTCGGTGGTTCGATCCACTATGCACGCGTGCCGAGGGATTCCTGGGCGGATGTCATCCACCAGGCCAAGCTCGCCGGGCTCAACACCATCGAGACCCCGGTCTTCTGGTCTTTGCACGAACCCAGGCCCGGCTCATTCGATTTCGATGGCGAACTCGAGCTGCGCCACTTCGTGAAGCTCGTGGGCGAGGCCGGGATGTGGTGCATCTTGCGTCCCGGACCATTCGTTGGCAGCGCATGGGACATGGGAGGCCTGCCCGGCTGGCTCCGTGAGGTCCCAGACATCGCCTTCCGCACGAACAACCAGCCGTTCCTTGAGGCCTCGGGCAAGTATCTCTCGGCACTGGCGACGCATCTCAAGGGGCTCCAGATCACTTCTGGTGGCGCGAACTCGCCCATCTTGCTTGTGCAGAACGAAGCCGGCTGGACCTGCGGCGACCATACCCTGGGCCCGGTCTACCTCAATGAGTTGCACCGCTATCTCCGCGAAGCCGGCTTCAACGTCCCGATGATCGGCTCGAACAATCTCTGGCAGAGCGTCGAGGGTGAGATCGACTGCTGGACGGGCTCTGGGCGATTGCTCCAAGCCATGCGACAGCTCGCGATGGTCCGACCCGATCAGCCTCGGCTGGTCTCGGGCATCCCCGCGGGGAGCCCAAGCGTGCTCGGCAAGCCCGGGACCGATGCACTCTCGCCGGCCCTGCTCCAGCGCCGCCTTGCAGAGGTGCTGGCTGGCGGCGGCCAGTACACGATCGATCCCTTCCACGGCGGCACGAACTTCGGCTTCCGGGGCGGGCGAATCGTTGGTCCCGGGGGCGGGTTCGTGACAACTTCGCACGATCAGCACGCGCCGCTCACCGAAGCCGGCGCCCAAGGCGAGTCCTACGGCCTTGTCCGCCGGATCGCGACGTTTGCGACACAGTTCTCGCGTGTGTTTGCCAACCTGGACGCCGAGTATCGCCCGGTGATGGTCGATCCGGAATCCACAGGTCGCGATCGGATGAGTATCGCCCATGCCCAGGGCACCCAGGGGTCGGTCGTCTTCGCGTTCGCGGGTGAGGGCAAGCCCACAGGCCTCAAGGGGCGCGTAACGGTGCTGCTCGAGGATGGGCGTCCGGCGGAGCTCACGCTTGGCGACCAGCTCGTGGCGTGGTGTCTGATGAATGTGCAGCTTGGGCCGCGCTATCGCCTGGATCTGTGCACGTTCAACGCGCTGGCTCATGTCGGCAATGTCTTTGTGTGCTATGGAGCGGCGGGCGCACCTGGCGCGATCTCCATCAATGGCTCGATGGCCGAGTTGGAAGCGCCTCGCGGCAAGTCGCCTGTGATTATCGAGCACGAGGGCATGACGCTGGTCGTGTGCAACGAGGCGCAGGCAGACAGTGTGCAGTTCGTCGACTCCAAGGTGCTCATCGGTGCATCTTCGATCGCTTTGGATGGGACCCCGATCATCCCGCCGGGCGTCAAGACCCTGACCACGATCAACGCCAAGGGTGAGAGCAGCAACGAGAAGACCAAGCCCACCGTTGTCCGCACGCCCAAGGCCCCTGTGCTCGATGAGTGGAAGCTCGCGGGCACCTCGGCATACCTCGAAGGCAAGAGCCCGCGCTTCGCGATGATCGACGGCCCGAGCAGCCTGACCGAGTTGGGCTCGGCCGAGGGCTACGGCTGGTATCGCCTGAGCTTCAAGCTCGGGGCGACAAAGAAGGCCAAGCTCCGCGTGCCGGGCTCGAGCGATCGATTGACGTTCTACGTCGATGGCGCACGGGCTGCAGTGATCGGCGCTGGCCCGGATGGCTCTGATGAGTTCAACGTCAGCCTGCCCAAGGGCAAGCACGAGATTGTCGCGCTCACCGAGAACTTGGGCCGTTCGAGTTCGGGGCTCGACCTTGGTGAACAGAAGGGTCTGTTTGGGCCGGTGTTCGAGACCGAAACGATAAAGATGGGCAAGCCCACCATCGAGATCCAGCCCGTGCTTCGCCCGCTCGAGCACAAGAGCCCGATGTGGGGCGTGCACGAGGACACGGTGACGATCCCCGAACGGGTCCGTTGGACGTTCCAACATCGCAAGAAGACGCCGATAATCATGTCGCTCTCGCCCTTGCCCACGATCACGCTCGTCTTGATCAACGGCGAGTTCATTCGCGCATTAGACGAGGGCTTCGAGGGCCCGGTCGTGCTCGATGACGAGACGCTCCATCGGGGCAACAACACGATCGATCTCGCCTTGCTCGATGTCTTCATGACAGAAGAAGACCAGAACGAGGCGATCGCGAGCGTCTCGGCGAAGTTCCACGAGGGCACCGCCGACTTTGGGGCCAAGGCCTCCTGGGCGTTTGCCAAGTGGGAGCCGCCGACCGCGCCGTCGTTCAAGGCCTCGACCAAGGCCGCGAT
>JAJDDL010000090.1 GCA_029260335.1 Phycisphaerales bacterium
TGCTGGATTCGTGCGCCACGACGATCGGCGAGGATGGACCATACGACATCGACAAGATCCTCGATGGTTCCTACGGCGGCGAGCCGGGGACGGCGATGTGGCTCATGCGCACCTTCCCGCGCGTGCCGTTCAACGAGCAGATAAACGACAGCATCCCGTTCTACACCGACTGCGGCCGGCTCGCGACATACTGCGATCTGGACGAGGCGATCGACGCGGGCGAGAACATGGTCGTGCATCGCGAGGGTGTCGAGGCGACCCAGTACCTGCCGAACGTGATTGTGTCTTCGAGCCCGTTCCTTCGGCCGAAGAGCTACGGCATCCCGCCTGAGGAAATGGATGCCGACCTTCGAACGGTGCGCAACATCATGATGCCCTGGAGCGAGGCCAAGAAGACGGTCAATCCACTCTGGGAAAACGGCTTCAAGTTCTTCTGCTGCACGCCCAAGAGCCGCCACACGACCCACTCGTCGTGGTCCAACGTGGATTGGCACAACCTCTGGGGAAGCGACTTCAGCGATACCCGCAGACGCGACAAACGAATGGCGGGCGTTTCAGATCGCCAGATCCAGATGAACCCCGCCGCGGCGAAGGACATGGGCCTTGCGCCGGGCGATTACGTTTGGGTCGATGCGAATCCCAAGGACCGGCCGTATCGCGGCTGGGTGGATGACGGCACGCTCCGGTCCCGCGCGTTCCGATGCATGGTGCGCGTCAAGGTCAACGAGGCGCTGCCTTACCACTTCACCATTCTCAAGCACACCGGCTGGATGGCAAGCGAGCGTTCGGTCAGGGCCCACGAGACCCGAGAGGACGGCCGGGCACTCGCGGCCGGCACCGGCTACCAATCCAACTACCGCTACGGCTCGCACCAGTCGATCACCCGCAACTGGCTCATGCCCTTGCACCAGACCGACACGCTTTTCCATAAGAAGGCCGGCGCGATGGCGTTCACCTTCGGGTTTGACGTGGACAACCACGCAATCAACACCGTGCCCAAGGAGACTCTCATCCGCGTGGTCAAGGCCGAGGATGGCGGTATCGGCGGCGTCGGTGAGTGGGAACCGGGCAAGAGTGAGTTGAGCCCGACGAGCACGAGCGATGTGAATATGGCCTACTTGTCCGGGTCATTTATTACCATCGAGGGGAGCTGAGATGGCCAATGAACAGATCTCACCCAAGGACCGCCCGGCAGAGCCGGACCATCCGATGTCGCTCGAGGGCGGATTCGTGGATGGCGACCCGGCGTTCATGCTCCAATGTCTCGCCGAGGATTTCCTGCAGTCAGGGACCGAGGCGGGCGAGCTGGCGCAGATGAGTCGCAATCGGTTTTACCAGGCGCTGTTTGCCGCCCGCCAAGCGGTGGGGGACGAGCGGGCCGATCAGATTCTCAGTAACGCGGTGGCTCGCGCAGCAGGTGTGCGGATCACCGTTTGGGAATCCAACGCACAAGACGCACCGGTCGATCTGACAGTGAGCGCTCGCACGAACGTGCAGCGCGAGGAGTGAACCATGCCCGAGGTATATAGCTGGCAGCTCGGTCGCACGATGCATTTTCCGTACGAGGAGCATCATCCAAAGCGTCAGTTCGCGTTCGTATTCAACATCAATCGATGCATCAACTGCCAGACATGCACCATGGCATGCAAGAGCACGTGGACATTCGGCCAGGGCCAGGAACACGTCTGGTGGAACAACGTCGAGACCAAGCCCTTTGGTGGGTATCCCCAGCACTGGGACGCCAAGCTGCTCGCGATGCTCGAGAAGGCCAATCCCGGCGGGCAGGTCTGGGCCCATAGCTCAGATACCAACAAGCAGGCGCCTTTCGGTCGCTTCGATGGCAAAACGATCTTCGAAGCCGCCAAAAGTCAGCATTCGCCGGATGGGCCGAAGCAGGCGTTGGGGTACATCCCGACGCCCGAGGAGTGGGAATCGCCCAACATCTACGAAGAGGTCACCGTTGGCAGCCCTTGGAAGAACAAGGAGTTCGGCGGATCGGTCTCTCTGCCCGAGCACAAGGTGTGGTATTTCTATCTTGCTCGGCTATGCAATCACTGCACATACCCGGCATGCGTCGCCGCGTGCACGCGCCAAGCGGTCTACAAGCGACCCGAAGACGGCGTCGTGCTCATCGATCAGTCTCGATGCAACGGCTATCAGAAGTGCGTCGACGCGTGCCCCTACAAGAAGGCCATCTATCGCCCATCCACGGGCACGAGCGAGAAGTGCGTGGCATGCTATCCAAGGCTCGAGGGCAAGGACCCGCTCATCAGCCCCAACGGCGAGCCCGCCGAGACCCGATGCATGACCGCGTGCGTCGGCAAGATCCGACTCCAGGGCCTGGTCGAGATCGACGAGGACGGCACTTGGAAGCACGATTCGACGAATCCGATCTACTTCCTCGCCCGCGAGCGCAACGTCGCGTTGCCTTTGTATCCCCAGTTCGGGACCGAGCCCAACGGGTTCTACATCCCGCCGAGGTGGGTGCCGAGGGGCTATTTGGAACAAATGTTCGGGCCTGGCGTGCAGAGCGCGATCGATCAGTACTGCTGTCCGGATCGTGAGTTGCTTGCAGTCCTCCAGCTCTTCCGGACGACCCAACAGATCATCTTCCGCTTTGAGATCGAACAAGGCCCGAAGGTCGGCGAGGTCGAGGTGACGATGCCCGATGGGTCGAGCAAGACCCAAGAACTCTTCAACGACACAGTCCGGGGATTCAACTCACTCGATCGCGAGGTCGTGCGGGTGACGATCGAAGAGCCAACCGTTGTGCGTCCCTCGATGCACGTCAACAGCATTTAGTTGGAGATTCTTCCATGATCGCAACACAGACCTTTGAAGCCGGAGAGATAGCGGCACGCCAGTGTGTTGCCGGGGCGCTCGCGGCGGCGATGCGCGAGCCGATCGTGCGGCGCGGAGCCGCACCCATTGATCCGGCGATGCTCGATGACGCGTGGACGATCTGCGTGGCATCCTGTCCGGAGGTGTCGCGCAGTGAGCTGGGACTGGGCGAGATCTCTCCCGATGAAGGAGACATCAGCCCGCTTGCCCGCTGGCAGCGCAGGTCCGAGCGAGAGCGTCAGGACGCGTTCGTCCACGCGTTTGGGCTGGTT
>JAJDDL010000010.1 GCA_029260335.1 Phycisphaerales bacterium
GCCTTGGGCGGCAATAGCTTCAGCGTCGATACCGGATCACTGAGTTGTGACAGCGATGTGGCGTATTGGTTCAGTGCCGATACCACCTCGGGCGAGACATTCTCGTTCCCGCAGTTGGGCGAGAGCCAGCCCGCAGAAGCAATCGTTTCGAGTGGCCAGTCGGTCGTGTTCAATGATGACTTTGAGACTGACACAGGCTGGTCGGTCCAGAACCTCGGCGGTCTGACCACCGGCGAATGGGAAAGAGGCGTGCCGAGCGTGAGCGATCGCGGCGATCCGGGCTCGGACTTTGATGGCTCGGGACAGTGCTACGTCACCGACAACCGGCGCGATGAGGATGTCGATGGCGGCTCGACCGTCTTGACCAGCCCTGCCATGGATGCTACCGGCGGCGACGCGCTTCTCACCTACGCACGCTGGTATTCCAACACCTTCGGCGGTTCACCGGCAGCGGATATCTTCGTGATCGAAATCTCCAATGACGACGGACAGACCTGGACCGAACTGGAGGTCGTTGGTCCCACCGGCGGGGAAGTCTCCGGCGGCTGGTTCGTCACGAGTGTCTTCGTCAACGATTTCTTCCAGACGCCATCAGATAGCGTGCGCGTCCGGTTCAATGCGTCCGATCTCGGCGATGGCTCGGTGGTGGAGGCGGCGGTCGATGCGGTCTCGATCACGATCATCGAGTGCGAGGGCTCGGGCTGCCGAGCCGATGTCGATGGCAACGGGACGCTCGACGCCGACGACTTCTTCGCGTACCTCGATCTGTTCGCTTCGGGCGATGCTCGGGCCGACTTTGATGACGATGGCGATGTTGACGCCGACGACTTCTTCACGTTCCTGGACGGCTTCGCGGCGGGCTGCAGCTAAGCCCTTTATCGCGAGAAGTAATTTGTAGACCCAAGGCCTCGCTCGACAGAGCGGGGCCCTTTTTTTCTAAGGCCCACGCTATCGCAGGGCCGACCGTCAGGACTGGCGTCTGCTCGTTCCTTCGTGGCCTCCCTATTGGTCTTGTTCGCTTGGTGCATCCCTGTGCACACGAGCAGGGGAGAGCTTGAAGGCCTGGTAGACGCCCTTCCTCACGGTCGGGCCTGTGGTTCTGACGAGGGGTCAGCGCGCTAGTCATCCAGTGCGGGGACAAGCTTGAGATTCCAGACATTGATCGCACGCCATGTCTCGGCAGTGCGTGGCTTGAGGATCAGGTGCTGAATGCCGCCGCTTGCAAACTCGATCTGGCCGAGCGGCACGGTCCTTGGCTTGTTCCATGCTTCGCCTGCTGGGATTCGAGCGGAGATCGACGATGTGCCGCCGAGGAGTGATATCTCCGTCGCACCCGCACCAGCCGCGATCTCTGCTCGCACGTCGTATCGCCCGGCATCGGGCACGCGCACGAGCCAGTGGAGGCTCTCGCGCGGGTTGTCCCAGAAGCCGATGTTCTTGCCCAGGTCCTCGCGCAGGCTTTCTAAACCGATCTGAGTTCCATCGCGCGTTGCCTGTTCGGCCTTGAGCTCAATGACACCCTGGCCAGCGAATCGCGCGTCGCTGTGAAGCGACAGATCGAACCCGTCCAATCGAACGACTGAGGCGATGTCGCCCAGTGGGGAGCTGCCGACCGATGTAAAGTCAAGCGTGAGTTTGCCCCGCTCGTTGATGCTGTACGGAACTCGCTTGTCTGGTTCGATGAGGTTCGCGCGAGGGTGGCCTGCGGTATCGGCAACCGCCACCGCGTCGAGCGTGACGCGGCCTTGCGGCTTGCCGAGAAAGATCGCGTACACGATCGAGCCGTCCTTGCTCTGGGTGTAGCGGACGTCTTGCGCCGAGTACTCGACGCTGCCGAGAAAGTGTCCACCGCGTGCGAGGCGTGTGGGCCCCTCGCCGAAGGTGAGCCAGGGGCGTGTTTCGTAGATGGACTCGCCGTTGACGTCGAGCCAGTCACCCAGGGTGTTGAGCACCGCCCGCTGATCCTGAGGAATCGTGCCGTCGGCCTTGGGCGAGATATTGAGCAGCAGGTTGCCGTTCTTGGAGACGATATCGATCAGCACATGGATCACTTCGGACACCGGCTTGATCCGGAGGTCTTCGGTGTAGCACCAGCTGCCTTTGCTTATCGTGTCGTCGGTGAGCCAGACCAGCTCGGTCAGCCGATCGGCTCGGCCTTTCTCGAAATCCTCGACCGCCACGGTCACAGGCAAGTCGCGTTGCTTGCACGTGACAACGACGTCCACGCCGCGCTCGGCGCCGTCGTTGAGATGGCGGCTCAGATACGCGAGCTGGTACTCCTCGGGGATCTCATTGAGCCACGAGTCGAACCAGATGATCTCGGGGTGGTATTTCTCGATCGCCTCGGTCAGTTTCGCGAGCCACTGATCCAAGAACGACTCGCGGCTCATGTTGGCGTAGAGCTTGCTCAGCTCGGGGTCGCTGTTTGTCGTGGGCCAGCCATCGACGCGCGGGTAGTGGCCCTGGTTGCGCGCGTGATGGAAGGTCATGACGAACTTCATGCCCCGCTCGCGCACGGCTTTGGCGAGTTCGCCCGAGATATCCCGCTTCGGTCCCATGTCTGCCGAGTTCCAGGGCGTTACGTCGCTATCCCACATGGCAAAGCCGTCGTGGTGTTCGCCCACCGGGCCGGCAAACCGGGCGCCTGCGCGTTCAAAGAGCTCCGCCCATTCCTCTGCGTCGAACTTCTCGGCTTTGAACATCGGGACGAAGTCGTGATACCCAAACTCATCGGGCCCGCCGTAGGTCTCGACGTGGTGGCGATACTCGTTGCGATCGGTCATGTGCATGTGGCGCGGGTACCACTCGTTACCGAACGCGGGGACGGAGTAGACACCCCAGTGGAAGTAGATACCGAACTTGGCGTCACGGAACCACTCGGGCGCGGGTTCGTGTTGGGAGACTGACTCCCATGTGGGCTCGTAGGGCTGTGTGGTAGCGATGAGCGCGACGGCAGCGATGAGTTCAATCATGGTGCTCTCCCCGCGCCACCATACAAGAAAATCGCCGGGACAAGCCCGGCGATTCGTTTGGTTCTTGATGCGTTGCCTGGGAAGGCCTATCGCTGAACGGTCTTCAGCCCTTCGACGTGCTGCATGCCGCGACGGCGGTCGCGGAGGCGACGGCTGCGGCCCTGGCGATCGCGCAGGAAGTAGAGCTTGGCCCGACGGGCGTCGGCCCGACGCACAACCTCAATCTTCGAGATCAGCGGCGTGTTGATGGGCCAGGTCCGCTCGATGCCCATGTCGTCGACGACGCGGCGGACGATGATCGCCTCGTTGATGCCCCGGCCCTTGCGGCTGATCAGCACGCCCTGGTAGACCTGGATGCGCTCTTTCTCACCTTCCACGATTCGAACGTGCACGTTGATCGTGTCGCCGATATCCATGACCGGAAGATCGGTCTTGAGGTTGTCGGCGTTGATGCTCTCGATGAGGCGTTGAGTGTCCATGGAAAGATCCCTGGCTGAGGTTCTTGGAGCCGGCCAATGCCGGGCAGGGATGGTAGGAAGACAGTAGGGAATCGTCCACAAACCCCGGTGCTCACTCGCTCAGGAGGTCGGGCCGGCGTTGGCGGGTCCGCTCGAGGCGTTGTTCCAGACGCCAGCGGGCGACGGCTCCGTGGTCGCCGCTGAGCAGGACCTCGGGGACCTCCAGCCCCTCCCAGACCCTCGGGCGGGTGTAGTGGGGGCAGTCCAGGAGGCGAGAATCGGGCGGAATCTGGAGTTGTTTGAGGAGCTTGGGGCTGATTGGCTCGCCGTTGGGATCGTTGCGCGGGGGGAGGCTGAAGGAGTCTTCGACTGCCGAATCGTCGTGGCCCAGGACGCCTGGGCGCAGCCGGATGATCGCGTCGAGCATGACCACGGCGGCGATCTCGCCGCTGGAGAGCACGAAATCGCCGAGCGAGACTTCCATTGGGGCGAGTTTCTCGATGACCCGCTCGTCGATGCCCTCGTAGTGGCCGGCCAGGACAAGAAGCCGTTCTCGCTTCGAAAGCTCTTCGACCATAGTCTGGGTGAGCGGCGTGCCTTGGGGGGTCATGTGGATTCGGGTAGCGGGCCGCTGGTCCTGGGCCTCGGCATGGCAGACCGCGTCCCAGATCGGCTGGGCCATCATGACCATGCCCGGGCCGCCGCCGAAGGGCCGGTCGTCGGTCTTTTGGTGTTTGTCCTCGGTGAAGTCGCGCGGGTTGATGGCGTGGATGTCGACCTTGCCCGCCGAGCGAGCTCGCGCGGGGATGCTGACGGCTAAGGGAGCGGGCGGGGTGTCGCCGAAGAGTTCGGGGAAGGTTGTAATGACGTCGATGCGCATGGGCATTGGAGCCTAGGGGCCGCGGAGTTCAGCGACGATGATCAAAGGGATGCCGCGAAAAGAGGCCTTGGCGCGAGCCTGGGCTTGTGGGACATTGAAAGCAGCTTGATGTGTCGGACTTCGAACAAGCCCAGGCTTGCGCCAGGGCCTCCCTTGATCACTGTCGAGCATTCGGTCGATCTGCAGTATCGAGTGTCCGCCTGGAGATGACCCAGTCGTGCTCGCTTGGCTCGCGCAGCACGCCTTTTTCACCGCCCTTGAAGATGCCGAGGAGGATACCGAGAATCGCGGCGGCGATGCCGATGGCGCCGGTCCAGATTCGTCGCCACCAGGGCCAATGCAGATCGGGGCCTCGGCTGTGGATGCGATAGCCGAACAAGTGGAAGAGCTCTCGCTTGAAGACCGGCGCGTAGCGGACATCGACGAGCAATCGCCCGGCGTGTGTGGGATCATGCCGAACGCCCGGGGCCAACTTTGGCAAGAGCCAATGGAGCAGCGTGAATCGCCGAAGCCCCGCCGAGATCATGAGCCAAGTCCTGTTCACGCGTTGGACGATGAAGTAGCCATCGTCGCCGGGGCGTTTTTCTTCTTGTCTGTTGGGCATGAACAAGAGCCCGGTCATCGGGGCGACGCTGACGCGTCCCTTCTCGCGCGCGACGACCGTGTGATCTCTGCGCAGATGATCGAACGGTTGCAGGTCGGCTTCCACTGCGTAGTCGGGCGAGGTGATGGGGTCGCGATGACGGACGTCGTAGATATGCCCGGCGCGTCCTTGGCCATAGCCTTGCGTTTGTTCCTCGTCAGATGCGATTGATTCGGCAAGGAGGTCATCGCTCAGAATCCCTGCATACGTGATCGCCCGTTGGATGGCCGCGGCCATGAAGTGCTGGGAACCTTCGTCATCGTGATGGCCAGCTTCGAGGATGGCTGCGGTGACGCCGTAGCCATTGGTCAGATGATCGATGAGCAAGCCGTGCAGTTCTTCCTCAAAGCCCAGGATCACCGGCACGCCGAAGGGATGCACGAACTCCCTGGCCGGGAGCGAGTCTTCGACAAAGACAAACGGCGGGCTCTCTGCTGAGACCGTGTGCAGATCGAGGGCGTATACGAGCCCTGACGCACGAGCGATCTCCGCCTCCAGAGTTTGCATGAGTTCCAAGGCCTCGCGCTGCTCGGTGTCGAGATCGGCGGGCGATGCGGCGCGGATCTGGGCAATGCCGGCCTCGCTAAAGATGCGATTCAGATCGCGATCGAGGTATCGCACGCCGCCTTCGGGCACCGCCAAGGCCGCGAGATTGCCCGCGATCACCACGACCCGGCCTTTGCCTTGGTCTGGCGCAATAGAACTAAGCTGATTCAGGATTTCTTCGGCTGCGTGCACCCCGGCTCGCTCGTTGCCGTGCACGCCGCAGATCACGATCAGGGTCGGCCCTGGATTCGTGCCGGTCCATGAGCCCAAAAGTCGATCGCAATGGATGGCCTCGTCGCGAATCGACGCCTCAAACTGCTGAGATCTCTCACTCGTGCTCACAAGCGATCATTGCCCTCAGAATCAGGCTCGTCCTGATCGCTGAGCGCATTGAGGAGCAAGCCCTCCGCAAGAGTCATGAAATCGTGCTCGGTCACGATGCCGACCAGCCTCTCATCGCTCACGACCGGTAGGGCTGAGACCGCATTCGCACGCATGAGGTTGATCGCGTCCAGCGTCGTAGTTTCGGGTGAGACAGTCAGCGGGTTGGGGATCATCAACTCTCGGACTGCGATCTCCCGATCCACCGCCCGCTTGGTTGCCACCATGCGCAGGAGCGAGCGGAACGATACCAGCCCGACGAGCCGGTTCTCGTCATCCTCCACCGGCACGTGCCGAACTTTCTCCCAATCCATGATCGACGCGGCGAGGTCTATCAGCTCATCGGGTCCGACGGTATACAGATCGGTCGTCATGTACTGGCCGACCCGCTCGAACATCGCCCGCCCTGCGCCGGATTCAGACAGGTCCGCCGGTTTCCATTCATGGACAGGGCGTTCGGTTTCTTGTCTGCGGACGGTCGCGGCGGTTAGCGACGCTCGCCTTTGTGCCCTGGTGCCGCGCCCGCGGAGCAACGCCGCCGATTGCAACAGCCAACTCGAACCGGTCTTGCGCGATGCGACCCTGTCGTGGATGATCGAGAGCAGTCGTTGCGAATCGCCGCTATCAACCCCGGCTTGGGCCAGTCCTTTCTCGGCTACGGGGAGAAGGCGTTCCAGGACAAGCCGATCGACCGGAATCGTCTCCCCATCGAACCAAGTGATCTGGGAAGCCAGCCCCTCGCGAGCCGCGGCTGTGAAGTTTGCCCGTGCATCTTCGAAGTCCATGCGCGGGCGAACGTCGCCGAATGCATCCATGCCTCCAGCCATCAGGCCTACCCATAACGCAGCGTTTGCCATCTCGTCGACGACGGTCGGCCCGGAAGGCAGCACGCGATTCTCGATCCGCAGGTGCGGCTTGCCTTCGGTCACGCCGTAGCACGGGCGATTCCATCGGTACATGGTCGAGTTGTGCATCTGCAATGCCCGAAGCTTGGGCGTCTGTCCGGCGTCGAGCGTGGCGAGCGGATCCTCTTGCACCTCGGTCGACATGATCAGGCGGAACCGGGCGATGTCATCGCGGAAGAGTTCGAGGACAGAGTGATCGGCCCAGCGCTCGCCGAAGCGCACGCGCGGGACCGACTCGCGGCCGTGCGGATGATCGCGGCGGGTATCGACCGTCTGCTGGAAGATCGCGATCCTGGTTTCTTTCCAGAGCCGCTTGCCGAAGAGGATTGGCGAGTTGACCGCCGCCGCGAGCGTTGGCGCGGTGATCGCCTGGGCGATATTGAAAAGCGGCGCGAACTCTTCACCGGTGACCTGGAAGTGCAGTTGAAAGCTCGTGTTGAGCGCCTCGAGCATGATGTTGTCGTGATGGAGGCTGAGCTCGTCTGCGCCCTTAATCCGAAGCTCGTAGCTGCCGCCTCGCAAGCCGGTGATGATGTCGTTGATCGCGTGGTACCGTGGGTTGGGGGTCATGCTCTCGAGCGAGAGGTGCTCGAGATCGAGGGTGGGCAGGATCCCCGTGAGCAGGAGCTTGGTGCCCATGCTCTCGGCGACCGATCCGATCCGCTCGAGCAGTTCTCGGAGGGACGCCTCCATCTCCGAGAAGCACTTCCCTTTGAGTTCCAGCGGGTCGAGATTGCACTCGAGGTTGAACTGCGCGAGTTCGGTGGTCAGCCGGGGTTCGTCGATGGCTTCGAGAATCTGGACCGCTTTGAGGGCAGGCTGCCACGCCTCGTCCACCAACGCCAGCTCTTGCTCGGCTCCGATCCGCCGAATGCCCGTCTCGATCAGGTTCTCGTCGTGCATCCGCTCCAAGGCCTGGAGGTCGGCGAGCAGCGCGTGCATGAACGCCCGGTGCTCCTCGCCCTCGGCCTTGTGACTGACATCATGCACACCCATGGGGCCCATCTTCGCTCAAAGCTCTGGCTTGTGCAAGTTGGTGGGAGGGTCCGGCACAAGAAAAGGCGCAAGAAAAAAGGGTGCCCGTCGGGCACCCTCATGAGGTATTTCTTCAATCGGAAGGCTCAACCCTCGGCTTCGGCCTCGGCGGGCTTGGCCTTCGCGTCC
>JAJDDL010000091.1 GCA_029260335.1 Phycisphaerales bacterium
GCTCGCCGTGCGCATCGAGGACAAGATCGCGGACCTGCGCGACATCAAGGAGGTCCAGTCCACCGTGAGCGAGGGCATCGCCTCGATCATGGTCGAGTACGAGGACGGCGTGCAGATCGAGGACGCGGTCGCGGAGATCAAACGCGAGATCGATGCGC
The DNA here is from genome assembly GCA_029260335.1 of Phycisphaerales bacterium. Classification (GTDB taxonomy): domain Bacteria; phylum Planctomycetota; class Phycisphaerae; order Phycisphaerales; family UBA1924; genus S146-42. The sequence goes on from JAJDDL010000091.1 coordinate 159, forward strand.
TCGAAGACCTGCCGGATGAAGCCGACAACATCATCGTCGACAAGCTCGAACCGAACTTGCCGGCGATCGTCCTCTCGCTCTACGGCGACGCCAGCCCACGCGATCTGAAAACGGCCATTCGAACCCTGCGCGACGATCTCAAGACCCTCAAGGGCATGGGCGATATCGCGATCGATGGCGCACGGACCGACGAGGTGCGTGTCGAGGTCGATCCCGCGAAGATGCTCGAATATCGCCTGAGCTTGCCTCGGCTCACGAGTCTGATTCGCGAGCACATGCGCGAGCTGCCGGGCGGCACGGTCCGCACGACCACTTCCAACACGTCCATCCGAACCGTTGCCACCGAAGAGCGAGCCGCACGTGTGGGCGAGATCGTCGTCGCCTCGGCACCCGGCGGCAGGCCCGTTCGGCTTCGCGATGTCGCGACGATCGAGGACACGTTTAGCGATATCGACCTCGCGGTCCGGCTCAACGGCAAGCCCACGGTCTCGCTCACGATCTTCAAGGTTGGCGAGCAGGACGCGATCGACATGGCCGACATGGTCAAGGCGTATGCCGCGGGCCTGAAAGGTGAAGAGTTCAGCCTTCGTTGGCAAGAGAAGCTCGCAGGCGCGTTCCAGCGCCCGGGGACCGAGGGGCCGGCATCCGAGCGTGCTCGCGCGTACGAGTTGGGCCGGATGCGTGCCCAGACGACGCCCTTGCCCGCCGACGTCGCGCTCACGACCGACCTTGCCCGGTTCATCCAGGGCAGGCTGAGCCTGCTCACACGCAACGCGCTCTGGGGGTTGGGGCTGGTGTTTGCGACGCTGTTCCTGCTCTTGAACTGGCGCACGAGTTTCTGGGTCGGCGTTGGGCTGGTCATCGCGATCGCCGGCACGCTTACCGCGATGCGGTTGTTTGGCGTCACCCTCAACCTGCTCACGATGTTTGGGCTCATCGTCGTGCTCGGGCTTCTGGTCGATGATGCGATTGTCGTTGCAGAAAACATCACCAGAAGACACGAGAAGGGCGAGAAACCAACCGAGGCCGCGATCCACGGCACCAACCAGGTTCTATGGCCTGTCGTCGCGACGGTCCTCACCACGGTCTGCGCATTCCTTCCGCTCGCGCTGATCGAGGGGCAACTGGGCGACATGCTCCAGTGGCTGCCCTTTGTTGTTGCGATCGCGCTGGGCGCGAGCCTTGTCGAGAGTCTTCTTATACTGCCGAGCCATGTCGGTCACTCGCTTGAAAAAGGCGACAAGCGCAAGCGAGAAGGCCGCGTCGGTGTTCTGGAGCAGGCCGAGGAACGATTCGATAACGGGCGCGAGCGTGTCATCAATCGCGTATTGCTCCCCGCGTACGTGCACCTGCTGGGCAAGGCGATCCACGCGCGTTATCTCACGGTGACCGCGTTCGTCGCGTTGCTGATCGTGTCCGCCGCGATGTACTTCGGCGGGCGGGTCGAGTTCACGCTCTTCGAGACCGACGATGCCGAGGTCATCAACGCGACCGTGCGTATGGCCGTGGGCACACCCCTTGAGCGGACCGACGAGGTCATCGCGATGATCGAGGAAGCCGCCAACAACCAGCCCGAAGTCCCGATCGTGTGGGCGGTCGCGGGTGCGCAGGGCGATCTCAACGGCGAGCTGCCCGATTCCTCGCAGTCACACATCGGGCAGGTCGTGCTCGAACTGGTTGCGGTCGAAGATCGCCCCGAGCCTAGACGCTCGAGCAAGCAGATTATCGACGCGATCCTGGCCGAAGTGGGCTCGCCGGCGGGGGTCAAGAGTCTTCGGATGGAAGGGATCGGCGCCGGGCCGGGCGGACCGCCCTTGACCGTCGGCATCAGCGCCGAGCGGTTGCCGGTGGCGATGGCGGTCGCTTCCAAGGTCAAGCGGCTGCTCGAAACCTACGAGGGTGTCTACGGCATCTACGACGACGCCGACCAGGGCCAGCGCGAGCTGCGGATCGAACTCCGCGATGGCGCGAGCGAACTCGGTTTCACGGTGACCGATCTGGCCCAGCAGGTCCGGGCCGCGGTCGTGGGTTTGGAGGCCTACACGTTCGCCGGCGATCGCGAGAACGTCGACGTCCGTGTCACGCTTCCGCGCTCGATGCGTCGCAATCTCGCGGCGATCGAACAGATGTACGTCTTCACGCCCGCAGGTGAGCCCGTTCCCTTAGGCGAAGTCGCGAGCCTCTCTGAGGAGCGCGCCAACGCGACAATCCGCAGGCTTGATCGCGATCGGATCGTCACGGTCGCCGCCGACGTTACCGAGGCAACGAACCCCGATGAGGTCTACAAGGACTTGCTCCCGCAGTTGCGCGAGCTCGAACGTGAGTATCCGGGCGTCACAATCGTGCAGCGCGGCCGCCAGAAGGACATGGCAGAATCGTTCGAGTCGCTCCCCCTGGGCATGGCCGCGGCAGCGGGGCTCATCTACATCATCCTCTGCTGGCTCTTTGGCAGCTACACCCAGCCCTTGATCGTGATGTCTGCGATCCCGTTCGCGACCATCGGCATGATCTTGGGCCACTACATCATGGGCTACAGCATGACGTTCCTGTCGCTCATCGGCTTCGTTGCGCTCTCGGGCGTGGTGGTGAACGATTCGCTCATCTTCATGCAGTTCTACAACCAGCAGCGAACGTCCGACAAGCCGATGGTCGAGTCGCTCCTCCGTGCCGGGCGCAACCGCTTCCGCGCGATCATGCTCACCACCATCACGACGGTGCTGGGCCTGAGCCCGCTCATGCTCGAGCAGTCCTTCCAGGCCAAGTTCCTGATTCCCATGGCGATCACTATCAGCTTCGGGCTCATGAGCGCGACCGGGATCATCCTGATCGTCTTGCCGTGCCTGCTCGTCATCTTCGATGACATCAGGCGTTGGGGAAGGTACCTCTGGACCGGGACCTCGCCAGAAACCCGAGCCCACGCCCACCCCAGTTCGGTCTTGCCAGCTATCAGAAACGGCGTGAACGGCAAGAGCCAGAGGAACGCAGAGGTGGCTGAGTAGCGCAGAGAACGCAAAGCAATCCTCTTTGAAAGAAACCTCTTCTCAGCGTTCTCTGCGGTCCTCCGCTTCTCTGCGTTCGGCCCCCAAGGGGTCTCAAGGAGCGAGATTGGTGTACGCCCGACGCCCGTCGCGCAGCAGCCGCACCCGCACGCCGTCGCTCAGGTCCGCCTGTTCTGCCGCGTCGAGGAACTCGCTCTCGCTCACGACCATGAGCCGATCCACGCTATAGATGATGTCGCCCTTGCTCAGGCCCGCGCGCTCGGCGGGGCTATTGGGCAGCACCTCGCGTACCACGACGCCCTCGACCCCGCTATCGCTTGCGTAGCGCAGCTCGCCCAGCACGCGCTCATCGACCGTGTCCACGATCAACCCGAGCTTGCCGCTGGCCACGCCCCCGACGCGTTGGGCCAATGCCGACGTCGCGCTGGCGAGCGTCACATCAATCGAGCGTTGAGCTTCGTTGCGCAGTAGGTCGAGCTTGACACGAGCACCGGGAGAGGTCAGTGCGATCTGAGTTCGCATCCGCTCCGCATCGGTCACGGGCTTGCCATTAAAGGCGGTGACGATGTCGCCCACCCTGAGCCCCGCGTTTGCCGCCGGGCTCTTCGCTTCGACAACGCTCAGGTACACACCGCCCGTCTCACGAAGCCCCAAGCGATCGACCGCGTCCGGACGCAGGTCGTTCATCACCACGCCCATGTAGCCCCGGTCGACCCGACCCTTAGAGACGATCGAGCCCAGCACGTTCTGGGCGATCGCGCTGGGGATAGCAAAGCCGATGCCGTTCGAGCCACCATCGCGGGTGAAGATTGCGGTCGAGATGCCGACGACCCGGCCTTCGAGATTGACCAACGGCCCGCCGGAGTTGCCCGGATTGATCGCGGCATCGGTCTGAATGAAATCCTCATACCGATCCGCGTCCGAGCGGCTGAGCCCGGTGCGCCCCTTGGCGCTGACGATCCCGCTCGTCACGGTGTTGCTGAAACCGAACGGGCTTCCCACGGCGAGCAGCCAATCGCCAACCTCCATCCGCTCGGAGTCTCCGAACTTTGCTGGCGTGAGGCCACTGACATCGACCCGCAGG
>JAJDDL010000092.1 GCA_029260335.1 Phycisphaerales bacterium
TTCGGAACTCGTGACGCCCACACCTCTGCGATTGCGCCTCTGACACTGGCGATCTGCGCCATCCGGTACCATGACCTCGGCATCCGAATCCCGGAGCCGAAAGGGGGACCTCATGAAACGACTCGCTTTTATTCCACTCACTCTTGTGCTCGCCGCATGCGCAGGCCCGCAAAAAGAAACCGTCGAGGCAAACTCGACCGGCGCTTCGCTCTACCCAGGCTTCAACGGCTACGCACGCTCCATGGACGCCGCCAACCCAGAAGCACAGGAGTGGTTCAATCAGGGCATGCAGTTCCTCTACGGCTTCAACCACGCCGAAGCCATCCGCTCATTCCAGGAAGCCGCCGCACGCGATCCCGAGAACCCCATGCCCTGGTGGGGCATCGCCCACGCCAGCGGCATCAACATCAACGACCCCATGATGGAAGATGACGAGTGGCAACGCGCCGACCACGCCATCACCCAAGCCATGCTCCGCATCGACAACGCAAGCCCCGCGCACCAAGGCCTCATCCGTGCCGCACGGGCCCGGTTCACGTATCCCGAGCCGGTCATGGTCAGGAAGTACGACCAGGCCTATTCCGACGCGATGGCCGAACTCTGGGCCGAGTACCCGAGCGACCCAGATATCGCGGTCATGTACGCCGAATCGCTCATGAACCTCCAGCCCTGGGACTACTGGACAAACGAGGGCGAGCCCAAGGGTGAGATCGAAACTGTTGTCAGCGCGATCGAGCGAGCGATCGAGCTCGACCCCGATCATCCGGGCGCATTGCACTTTTACATTCACGCCGTCGAAGCCTCGAACAACCCCGGCCGCGCAGAAGCCGCCGCCGACCGACTCATCAACCAAGTCCCAGGCTCTGGCCACCTTGTGCACATGCCGAGCCATCTCTACGTGCGCGTCGGCCGCTACTCCGACGCCGCAGTCTCTAACGAGATGGCGGTCGCCGCAGATCGCAAGTACTTCGAAAAAGCCCCGCCCCCGGGCTTCTATGCCCTGTACTACGGCCACAACATCCACTTCCTCGCCTACGCCGCCATGATGGAAGGCAACTACGAGACCGCCATCCAAGCCGCACGCGATCTCGAAGCCGAGATTCCCGAAGAGACTCTCAGACCGCTCGCGTTCCTGATCGAGGGCATCATGCCCTCGACCTTCCACGTCATGGTCCGCTTCGGCAAGTGGGAGGACATCCTCCAAGAACCCGCTCGGCCCGAATACCGCTATATCTCCAACGCCGTACGCTACTACGCCCGAGGTATCGCCCACGCCGCGATGGGCAATGTTGACCTCGCCCGCGCCGAACAAGCCAAGTTCGAGCAGGCCGTCCTCGAGATCCCCGAGGATTGGATGATCTTCAACAATCCCATCGGCAACGTGCTCCCGATAGCGCGCAACATGCTCGAGGGCGAGATCGCCTATCGCGAGGGCAACCTCGACGCCGCGTTCAGCGCCCTGCGCACCGCCATCCAATACGAGGACGATCTGGTCTACGACGAGCCCCCGGCATGGATGGTCCCCGTCCGCCACGCGCTCGGCGCACTCCTGACCGAGTCCGGCCGCTACGCCGAGGCCGAGGAGGTCTATCGCGAGGACCTGGTGCAGAACAAGGGCAACGGCTGGGCCCTCATTGGTCTACGCGAATGCCTCGCGGCTCAGGGCAAGCAGAGTGAGTCCGCCGCGGTCGCCGCAAGCCTCGCGAGAGCGTGGCCCCGTGCCGACGTCTCCCCCACAAGCTCGTGCTACTGCGCCCCAGGCGGCCAAACCCTGAGCACTGGCCAAGAAAACTAACCTGATCCCAAGCCCATTGCAAAAGGCCGGCGCAAGCCGGCCTTTTTCAATTGGAAGCACCGGCTTCCAGCCGGTCATCCCAGTGCGCCAACCGGTCACCCACTCGCCGCACCAGTCTCGGCCGCACTGGCCAACTCTTCCCACGCGTCGTGCGAAGCAGCCAAGCGTGCATGGAAATCGAAGTACCCCGGGATGATGTGCTTGCTCACTTGTTTGAGCTGCTCGGTCGCTAGGTACGAACCCGCCACGCCCTCGAGCGTCTGCCACGCCCCCGGCGTCTCCTCGCCGAACGCCCCGCTCGAGAACCGAGGAAACTTGTACTCGGTGTACTCACCCTCCAACGGCGGGTTCGGTAGCTTCACCCAATGGTGCATCCCCTGATTCACCATCTTGAACCGGTCGTAGCCCTGCACCAACAGGTGCGAGAGGTACTCCAACCCGTGCGCCTCGACGCTGACGAATCTCGGCAGCCGGCGCAACGCCCGCAAACCCCGGAGTACGTGGATGTCGCCCTTCTCAATATCACACTTGATCGAGTACACGTCGTCGCGTCCCTCGATGAGATCCTCGAATCGCACCGCATCGACCTCGATCCGCTCGGACCGGGTCCCTTGACGCGACGCGACCTTCTCGTCGGTGGCACTCCACAGGTCCTGATCGAGATTCACAAAGAACGAAACCTTCCCGGCTCCATCCGCGGTAATCGCCCCCT
>JAJDDL010000093.1 GCA_029260335.1 Phycisphaerales bacterium
CGATGAAATCATCAAAGTCATCGCGCAAGTCCGCCACGAGTTCGTCGGCCAGATCATCCAGATAGTTATCGAACTCATCGCCCAACTCACCCATCACCTCGCCGAACGCGTCCATCGCCGCGTCCTGCACCTCGGCATCCGAGAGCGACTGATTCAACAGATCAAAGTACGCGTCGGTATCCTCGCTCAACGCAATCTCAAGACTCTCCAGCTCGGTCTCCAGGCGGCTCACGTCATCGTTGCGCAACGCTTCCGATGACAGATCAAGCCCTTCCCAGAACTCATCGCTGAACGAACCAAGCTCAATCTCATTGCCGTCCCGGTCAATCCACGGCGCATCAGCGTCCGAACGATCCTGCACCTCATCCACAGCGCCGAGCAAGCTGTCCATCCCGGCACCGCCCACGATGCTGTCCATATCCCCGCCGCCATACAGCCAATCAGCACCAAGGCCGCCGAAGATGCGATCCTCACCGGCATCGCCCCAGACCCTGTCCTCACCGCCCCCGGCACGCATCCGGTCGTTGCCCGCGTTGCCGTGCATGAGATCCGCGCCCAAGCCGCCGAGAATGAGATCGTTGCCGATCCCGCCGAAGAGCAGGTCCGCTCCGACACCACCCGAGACGCGATCGAATCCGAGACCGCCAAACAGCTCGTCATCACCGCCCTGCCCGCGAATAACGTCGCGCTGACGCCCGCCGTGGATCATGTCATTGCCGGCGCCACCGAATAGTGAGTCAACCCCATTGCCACCGAACAACCGATCCTCAAACCGACCGCCCCGCAGCAAGTCCGCGCCGCCCCCGCCAAAGAGTTCATCAATGGAACTGCCGCCGATAAGCTCGTCGTTGCCGCGATTGCCAAACATCCGCACAAGCATGGCCGAGCCATCCTCCGCGCGCAAGTCGCCCACGACCTCCGAGCGATCATCGCCCGCGCCCAGGATCGCATTGATCTGGCTCACGCCGTCAAAGACCAGGCCGTCCTCAACGCCCGGCACGCCGAACACCCGCACTTGGCCATCCAGCTCGCCCGCCTCGATCACAATCGCGTCGGACCCGATCGATCCCACGATCTCGAGCGTCACTCCCTCCCCCCCCGCCGAGAGCAGCCTGCGCGGCTCAAGCGACTCCAAACCCGATGCCACATCCGAGCCGCCTCGGGCCATTCCCAGACGACTCAGAAGATTGGATGGATCAGCACTACCTCGAGTTGCGCGGCTCATAACACAGTTCCCTTCCCTGCAGATTCAGACACCTCAAAGCGTCCTATTCCATAAACCAACTGCCAACGCGATTCCGACGTTGTCTCAATACCACAGCGCCTCCCACCTCCTCCAACCGCTCCATCCCGATGCATGGCTCTTGCTCAAAAGAAAAACGCCCGGACCGAGAACTCGGTCCGGGCGTGACTGGTCTATCTACTTCACTCTCAGGAGCCGAGCACCTGATCGCCAGTCATGTCCCAGAGCTCGAAGAACAAGTCGGGCATCACAATGCCAGCTGCGTCGACCGTGTCGGTGAGCTTCAGCTTGACTTCATCTGCAAGGGTCGCCCGATTCGCGCCCTCATGGAACATCGCGAACATCGCATCGCGGGTCTCGTCCCCGACGCCATCGATGATCGCACGGAAGTTCGGGTCGAGCTGATCGATGAACTGACGGACGTCATCGCCGCCCTCATACCCAAACCCGTGGAGCATGTCGTTGATCTCCAGGATTGGGAACGCAAGCAGGTCCTGATCAAACGGCTCAAGGGTCGACATCACATTTCCAAACTTGATCGCGTATTGCTCCACCGACTGCACGAGGAACTCAATCTCGCGATAGAAGTCGTCGGGCATCGCAAAGCCCAGCGCGTTCTCCACGACCTGGATGGCCTCGTAGAACGCCGCCGGCATCACGCCGTCGAGCCCGACCAGGTCATCGACGCCGCCGTGGTCGCCGCCGCCATCATCGTGATGGCCGCTATCGATCGCGGCTTCCCACGCGTCAAAGAACTCTTGGGGGATCTCGCCGTCGTAGATATCGGAGACAAACTCAAACACCGAACCCTCAAACTCGTCGGCCCGGAACTCCGCCTCGGCGATGCCGACCAACGCCTCGAACGTGTCATCGCTCATCCCATCGACGATCGCCGCGAGATCCTGATCGATGTTGGCTACGAACGACGCGAAGTCGAGACCGGGCTCCCAGCCCGCATCAAGCACCGCGTCGGTGATCTCGAACACGTGATCAAACAGAACGCCCGTCGAATCGTCGCCAACCGTCGAGGCGAACAGCTCGAACGCGAACCCGACGTCGCCCATCGCAATCATCAGCGCGTCAAACCGATCCCAGAACTCATCGGGGATCTCGCCCTCGCCCAACTCCGAGCTCAGCAGCGCGAGCACCTGCTCAAACTCATGGGGGAACTCGCCGCGGACCAGCCCGTTGGCCTCATCGCCCGCACGCTCCCACGCATCCCAGAACGCCTGCGGCAAGTCACCATCGGCAAGCTCCAACGCGAACGCCTCCAGGTCCTGGGCCGCCGAATCGCGACGCGCACCCGCGCGGAGCACGCTGGCTAGCGCCTCGACCT
>JAJDDL010000094.1 GCA_029260335.1 Phycisphaerales bacterium
CAGGTGTCGAGGACGTCCTCATCTCTCTCAAACCCATAGCTCTGTAGAAACTCAACAGCTTCAACGTCATCTTCGTCTCTTACGCAAACAAACCAGTCACCGGCTGCAAACTCATCTTCTGTGAGTCTCGCGCCATCAGACCTTGTGGGTTGGTGCTCCCAAATCCGCTCAAGTTTGCGCCATTCGGCAAGCGTTGACTCGAGTTTGTCTAGGTAGTCCTGCGGACCACTCAGACTTCTGATCCGCCACACCGGAATCCGATGCCCCCACCAAAGCTGGCGGCTGATGCACCAGTCGCGGAGGTTATCGTGCCAGGCTTCGTAGGTCTTGGCGTAGCGGGCGGGGAAGAACCTCATGCCGTGGTCGTCAGAAGTTGACGAGCCCGACGCGCGAGCGAGGGAAGACGCATCAGGCGTATCGGATGTGGCAGAGGTTTGCGGGGGCGAGTAGGCGTTTCCATCCTCGCTTGCGCTTCGGGCTCGTGTGTAAGTGCTCGTTGATCGCTGATCAAGCGCGAGCGCCCGCTGCGCCTCACCCACGAGCCGGTCATCGGTCACCTTCACGTACCACTGATCGCTCAGATAAGGCTCGATCGGCACCTTGCTTCGATCCGAATGCCCGACGCTGTGCTCGTACGGCTTCTTGGCCTCAAGCAGGTTGCGAGCCTCGAACTCGCGCAGAACGAGAATCCTTGCGTCTTCGCGGGACTTGCCCACGAACACATGCCCGCCCTCGTTCTCTGCTTCACGCTCCCAGCCGTGGCTGTCGGAGATCGAAGCGTCGGGGGCCATGATGTTGATCACCGCGAGATTGTGGCGTTGGCCGATCATGTAGTCGTTGGGATCGTGTGCCGGGGTGACTTTCAGATACCCCGTCGCGTATTTCGCTTTGGGATCGCTCGACTCGGGGTCAGCAAGGACCACGTAATCGTCTTCGATCACCGGGATCACGCGCCCGACGATCGGCAGTTGGACCATCAAGCCGCGAAGCGAGCCGGCACGTGGGTCCTTGGGATTCACCGCGACGGCTGTGTCGCCTAGGTATGTCTCCGGGCGCGTCGTCGCGACCGTCACCCACGCGACTTCTTCGCCGTCTAACTTGTCAGCACCCGGAAAGCCGCGGGCGGCGAGTTCATTCCAAGAGACTTCCTGGCAGTCTTTGGGATCATCCTCGTTCGTGGAAGGGTGTACGAGCGGATAGCGCAGATAGTAAAACTTGCCCTTGACCTCTTTCATCTCGACTTCGTCGTCGGCGAGCGCAGTCTGCAGAACCGGATCCCAGTTCACCAGACGCTTGCCGCGATAGATCAGGCCCTCCTTGAAGAGCTGAAAGAACGCCTCGCGCACGGCACGCGCGCAGTACTCATCCATCGTGAAACGCTGGCGCTCCCAGTCGCACGAGGCGCCGAGACGCTTGAGCTGATCGGTGATCGTCGCCTCGTACTCGTCTTTCCACGCCTGGACGCGCGCGACGAACTCGTCACGTTCGAAGTCGGTTCGCTTCTTGCCTTCTTCGGTGGCCAGGCGTCGCTCGACGACTGCCTGGGTCGCGATCCCCGCATGATCAGTCCCCGGCATCCACAACGCCTCGAACCCCTTCATACGATGGGCCCGGACCAGGGCGTCCTGGAGTGTGTTGTTCAGGGCGTGGCCCAGGTGCAGCGGGGCCGTCACGTTCGGCGGGGGGATCAGGACGCAGTAGGGCGGTTTTTCCCCACGCAGGACCGGACCCGCCTCGGCATGGAACGCACCAGATGCGTCCCACATCGCGCGGATGCGATCCTCGTGATCCGCGGGGGCGTAGGTCTTTGGCATCTCCCCGGTGTTTGCGGGCGTATCAGGCATAGAGCTTCCTCATCGATTCTCGATTAAGACCCAGTGTATTCAGCCGATAATGTGAGCCATGGCAGGACAGGGAAACAAAGCAGTCGTTCTTGGGATCGTGGCGCTCGGCGGAGTCCTTGCGGGGCTCTCGTGGTACGTCATCAGTCTGGCCTCGAGCACGGGGCCCGGCGAGCAGAAGGACGACCTGATGTCGACCCAGACGCTCGCCGAGGTGCAGGAGAGCATCGGTCGGCTGGTGGGAGAGGATCGCTGGGACGCCGCGGCGAAGATCGCGTCGGCGGCGGTGGAGCAATACCCCCGGGATCGCGATCTTCGGCTGCAGTACGCAGAGGTGCTCCAGGGACTCCAGCGATTCCAGGACGCGTACCCGCAGTATATCGAGGCGATCAATTTGGGCACGCCCGAGCCATCGGTGGAGTACCTCGCAGGGCTCTGTGCGAACTCGGCGGGGCTGACCACCGAGGCGCTGACCCATCTGGAAATCGCCAGGCAAGGGGATCCCAACGAGCCGCGATATCCGCTGGAGCTTGGGCTTGTGCAGTTCAACGCCGAGATGTTCGAGGAGGCACGCGGGAGCCTGACGATGGCCCGCACGCTCAACGAGCAATCTGACATGGCCTGGGGCATGCTCGCACAGATCGCGCTGCGCAAGGGCGATCGCACGGTTGCGACCCGATACATCACGCGTGCCCGGGAGATCAATCCGGACTCGCTGGATTGGCGCGTTGTCGAGGCGCGGGCGGTTGTGATGACCGAGCCTGACGTTGCCGCGGAGCTTCTGACGGGCTTGGAGCCCGAGGCGTTGCGCCGGATTGATGTGCGCAACGTGTTGCGATCGGCCTATGGGGCGAACGGGCGGTTTGCGGAGGTCGCCGAGATCTTTGCGGCGGGTTCGGATGTCGAGGCGACGAACGTGGACCTCGCGCTTGAGACCGCGGATTTGTATGAACGGGCGGGGAATCTGGAGAAGGCGATCGAGTACGCCAGGCGTGCGGCGATCGTGGGGGGCGCAGATGCGCGTAGGATGTTGGTGCGGTTGGAAGAGGGTGACG
>JAJDDL010000095.1 GCA_029260335.1 Phycisphaerales bacterium
GATAGGACAACGCCATGGAGGCTGAAGCGAGAGACGAGAAAGCTGTCTGACTATGAAACACTAGTTACCATAATCCGCTACGCTCGTTGTCCTGCTTTCAAGCCTCGTGCTTGGCTGGCGGACCAAGGAGCAATGCGACATGATGGACGAGCACATCCCGGTCTCTGAATACCGCAAACGGCGAGAGAAGGTTCTGCGTGCTCTCAAGGGCGCGGTTGGCGTGGTGTTCGCGGGCGAAGGCTCGCCGCCGTTGGTCGGCCAGTGGCGTCCGGACAGTCATTTTTACTATCTCACGGGGCTTGCCCGAGAGCCCGGCGCATCGGTGCTGTTCGACCCCAAGAACCCCGATCCGACCCGTCGGTGTGTGCTGCTGCTCAAGCCTCGCGATCCGGAGATGGAAGACTGGGACGGCCTGCGCGAGCCCATCGGCTTGCCCCTGCGCACCCAGACGGGCTTTGACAAGGTCGTGCGAACCACGTATCTGCCCCGGATGTTGACGATGGCCGCCCGGCGTTCGAAGCGATTGTCATGCTTGCACCCGGTGGGCAGCTATGCCGGAAGCGTGCCGCAAGACCTCTCGATCTTTCGCAAGATCGCTGAGCACATGGTGGGGGTGTCGATCGACGATCAGACCGAACTGCTCAATGAGCTGCGTTCGGTGAAATCAAAGCCCGAAGTCGGCGTGATGAAACAGGCGATCGACGCGACCACCGCTGGGTTCGAAGCGGTGCTTGCAACGCTGACGCCCGGGCGATCCGAAGCTGAGATCCACGGCACGCTCGATCGCGTCTTCCGCGAGCACGGCGCGATGGGTGCCGCGTACAACCCGATCGTCGGCGCAGGCGTCAACAGCACCGTCCTGCACTACAACGCCAACGACCAGCCGATTGCAGATGGCGATCTGGTGTGCATCGACGCGGGCGCAGAGTTCGGGCGATACGCCGCGGACGTCACTCGCACCTACCCCGCCAACGGCAAGTTCACCAAGCGCCAACGCGAGATCTACGAGATCGTGCTCAAGGCTGAAGAAGCGGCGATCCGTGCCGCCAAGCCCGGGGTGTGGTTCCATGAGCTCGATGCCATCGCCCGCGCGGTCATCGAAAAGGCAGGCTTCGGCGATTACTACATCCACGGCATTGGCCATCATCTGGGCCTCGAAGTCCACGACGCAAGCCCGGAGGCTCCACTGGAACCGGGTGCGGTGATCACGATCGAGCCGGGAATCTATCTGCGCGATGAAAAGATCGGCGTGCGCATCGAAGACGACATCCAGATCACCGCCAACGGCTCTCGCAATCTCACCAAGGCCATTATTAAGAATCCCGATGAGATCGAGGCTCGCATGAAAGCCGCGGCCCGCGCGAGGAAGTAGCAAACGGTGCCGTGGCCTGAGCGAGTCTTCGAGCGCAGGCCACGCGAGTGTGCGCGTCGGAGCCAGCTTGAGAACTCCTCCAAGTTCGGGCATACGGGGCAACCGCGTGGCCTTCGTCGCAAGGCTTCCACAGACCACGGCACCGGCATTAGGCTCAGCCTTCGAGATCGACGTGCGGATGCGAGTCCGTAGGCCGTTGCATCTGCGCTTGCTGCTCGCGATCCTCGTGAGCTTCCTCGTCGGCGTTCTTCTTCAGGTTCCGCACCGCCTCGGCGTGCTCCACCTGACCCACACTCAACTCGACCTCGTCGGTTTTGCGCGCCTTGTCACGGGCCCGCTCGCTCTCTTTTTCCTTCTCGGTGGCGCGAAGGCGCGCCGCGGCGGCTTGCTGCACACCTGCGACCGACTGGGCCACGCTGGGACCGAAGGAGGTCATACTTTTGCTATCGGCAATTTACGCGCGACACCTTCACCGGTTGGGGGCCAGATACCCAGATTCGTGTCAAAGCGGGATATCGGGCTCAGTTCAAACCCCAATGGTGTTCACGCCGCAGTCCACGTAGATATTCTCGCCCGTGACACCCGCGGCGAGATCGCTGCAGAGCCACGCCGCGGTGCCTCCGACATCCGAACCCTCGACATTGCGCCGCAGGGGTGAGCGGGTCTCGTTGTGCTTGCAGATGTCGTCGGCGCCTCCAACGGCGCTCGAAGCCAGCGTCCGCAGATAGCCGCCGGAGATCGTGTTCACGCGAATCCCGTGCTCGCCCAACTCGCTCGCGAGATAGCGGGCGCTGGATTCCAGGCATGACTTGGCGATACCCATCACGTTGTAGCCCGGCACGACCTTCTCGGCACCGTAGTAGCTCATCGCGAGGATCGTGCCGCCGCCGGAATCGGCCATCAACGGCTTGGCCCGCGACGCCATCGCCACCAGCGAGTACGCACTGATGTCGATCGCTCCCAAGTACGCCTCTCGGGGAGTCTGGTGGAAGTTGCCCTTCTGGAGCCACTCGCGATCCGCAAACGCGATGGAGTGAATCAGGTAGTCCATCTTGCCAAAGCGCTCGGCGTACGCGCCGAAACACTCGTCCATGCTCTGGTCAGAACCGCCGTCCAAAGGCTGGAGCCAGGGATCGCTTACGCCGAGTTTCTCGACCGATCGGCGCGTTCGTCGCTCGTTCTTTTCACCCGGCAGATGCGTGAACGCACAGGTCGCGCCCTGCTCGATCAGAGCCTGGGCAATGAACCACGCGTAGGACCGCTCATTGGCGATCCCCACGACCAAACCGACTTTCCCATCGAGCAGACCCATCGAAATCACTCCGTTTCCAAACCGGACAGCGGCGAATCGACAAGTGTACGCCTCATATCATCCGCCGATGACCCACAGGAGCGACCCAAACGACCTGCCTTTGTCCGACCTGTACACGAGTCTCGCTGCTGGCGGGCTCGTCCGGCGGCTGCTGGAACTCGCCCACGATGAGGACCTGGGTCCCGAGAAGCGAGATGTCACGACCTGGGCGACGCACGCCAGCGACATCCCGGCGGTCGCCAACCTCGTGTTCCGCCAAGCCGGCGTCGTGAGCGGGTTGGCAGCTCTTCCGGACATGATCGAGGTGTTCGGCGGCGGGATCGAGATCACAAGCCAAGTCCGTGATGGTGACGTCGTACAGCAAGGCGCGGTCGCTTGCGCGTTTCAGGGCACCGCCCTAGCCATCCTCCGCCTCGAACGCACGGCGCTCAACCTCGTCGGTCGGCTGAGCGGCGTCGCGACTCGGACACGTACGTTCATGGAAGAAATCGCGGCTGCTGCGCCAGACGCAACCGCCAAGGTCCTGGATACTCGCAAGACCACGCCCGGACTTCGCGCGCTTGAGAAGTACGCAGTCCGGTGCGGCGGCGGATTCTGTCACCGACTCGGGCTGCACGATGCGGTTCTTGTCAAGGACAATCATCTCGCCGGGCTGTCGCCTGCGCAGATCACCAGCTTCATCGCCGAGGCTGCTGCACGAGCCCGTCGCGAGTTTCCTGATCAGTTGCTATTCATCGAAGTCGAGGTGGACACGCTCGAGCAACTCGATGCGATTCTGGAACTGCCGCCCGCAACAATCGACATCGCCCTGTTGGACAACATGTCTTGTGACACGATGCGCGAAGCGGTGGGGCGGCGAGATTCGCGGGCTTCGGCGTTGCTGCTTGAGGCGTCTGGCGGCGTGCGGCTCGAGACTATCGCCGAGATCGCGAGAACAGGCGTCGATCGCATCAGTGTCGGCGGGCTCACGCATCAGGCGGTCTCGCTCGATGTTGCGTTGGAGTTTGAGGCGTGAGCGAGCCCGACGCCGAGCGATTGCGCGACGCATGTCGTGCCACCAAGCTTGTTGAGCACGTCCATGTGTTGAATGTTGTGCGGTCCACGCAGGATGAATCGCACGCGCTCGCGCAAGAGCATGGCTCGAATCTGGTCATCGCGCAGCATCAGACCGAGGGGCGCGGCAGGCTCGGCCGGGCTTGGCACGAAACCGCCGGGCTCGGGCTCGCGTGTACCTTCGCGCTTCCGGCCACCCGCATCGACAAAGAAGAGATCTCTGGGCGTGTGGCAGTCGCGTGTGCACTGGCGTTGGAGCAGGCGGGCATGTCCAAGGCGTGGATCAAGTGGCCCAATGACATCTTGGACGACCACCGCCGCAAGATCGCTGGGATTCTCATCGAGATTCGTGATTCATGGGCTCTAATTGGGGTTGGGGTGAATGTGCACCATAGTCCCGAGTGCTTTCCTACAGAGATCCGCGACACTGGCGTTTCGCTTTCCATGCTCGGCGTCGAAAGCCAGCCGTTAGAACTCGCACTGGGCATGATCGATGCGATAGCTGCATCACTTGACGCTGCACCGGAAGAGACTCTCGCGGCGTGGCATGCCAGAGACGCCCTCATTGGCCATGAACACACGTTCTCACACGCCGGGCGCACCGTTACAGGCATCATCGAATCGATCGACCCCTTTCACGGGATCGCCATCCGCACGTCCCAGTGCCTGGAGTCGCTCGACCCACGCATCGCTTCGATGCAATAGGAGGCCCTGGCGCGAGCCTGGGCTTGTGGGACCATCAATCACAGTTGAGGCTCTGCACGCATCAAGAGCGCCGCTTGCAAACGCGCGCTTTGTGATCCTTGATTGCAGCGGAGGTTTGAGCACTCCAGGAGCCCAGGCTCGCGCCAGGGCCTCTTTTGAGCCTTTTAAGGAGTTTCGATCCCGCTGAGGCGAAGCAGTGTGTCGAACGCCTCGCCGAAGACGAAGTTGGACTCGCCGAACTCCGCGCCCGCCGAGTTCTGATCCAGGTGACTGAAGAGCAGGTCGACGCGTCCCATCGGGCTCACTTCGCCCGATTGCGGCTCGATCAACTCGATTGTGCCCTCGGTCGCAGCGCCCTGAGCGTCCATCCGGGTGATTCGCGCGTCGTAGCGGATCGTCGTGCCGGGGATCGCCTCGCGCTCGAAGCTCGCCTTCTGGATCTTCGCGAGCAATACCTTTTCCTTAAACCCGCTCGCGTGCCCGACGAGCAGCCCCGCGCTCTGGGCCATGCCCTCGACCACGAGCGACGCCGGCATGATCGGCAGCGCACCCGCGCCATCATGCAGGTGCTCCTCGGCCATCGTGACGTTCTTGATCGCCACCAGACGCTCGTTTGGCGTCAGTTCGACAATCCGGTCAATCCAGAGCCATCGCATCAGGCCGAGGCCTGGAGCTTCGTCTCACAGAAACGCACGATCGCATCCACCGTGAATATCTCGGGCACCTTGGCGACCTGCGGATTGG
This sequence comes from Phycisphaerales bacterium, assembly GCA_029260335.1. GTDB lineage: Bacteria > Planctomycetota > Phycisphaerae > Phycisphaerales > UBA1924 > S146-42. Next base: position 5,187 of record JAJDDL010000095.1, read on the forward strand.
TCTCCAACTCGCCGAAGTCCGCGTGCGGCAGGCGTTCTTTCAGCGCACTCAGGCCCTTGTCGGTGAGCTTGCCATCCGAGACGTAACCCTGGTCCTGGGCCACGTTGTCGGGAAAGAGCTCGCCCTCTTCGACCCGAAACCCGAAGACCTGCTCCAATTGGAACTTGATGTCCAGGAAGTCGATCGACTCGGCACCCAGATCCGTCGTCAGGCGAGCCGTCGGCTCTACCTCGTCCTCATCGACAGCCAGTGACTCGACTAGCACGTCTCTGACCTTGGAAAAGATCTCGTCGCGTTCCATGCACACCCCGTCTACGTGCTTTCGAGGCCCTCGATCTCAAACCCCGTGCCGGGGCTCATAAGGGGCCATCTTAGCGACCCGGCCCCGCCTCGCCCACTCCGACACGGGCCGGTCGCAGCATCAGTTTGCCCGATACCGCCTGGGCCCCCTCAGACTCTCCCGGCTTGAGCACCACTCCCAAGCCCTGCAGTTGAGCCCGATCCGGCTCGAACGACTTGAGGTTCACCTCGATCCGCAGCACCTGGCCCGGGCGGACCATATTGCTATATCGAACGCCCCGGGCTTCCCCGAGGACCCACTCGCCACATTGTTCGTCTCGCTTTCGAAGCAAAAGGGCAGAGGCCTGGACCATCGCCTCGAGCATCAGGACTCCAGGCATGACCGGAAAGCCCTCGAAGTGATCCTGCAGGTACTCCTCGCCCGAACTGAGTGCTCGAACGCACACCAGCCGATCCTCGCTCTGTTCCAGCACCTGATCCACCAAAGAGAATCGCACGAGCCTCACCTCCGATCTCAGAGCATACGCTCACTCATCCATGGCCCGCCTCCAGAGCCTCGGCGTGTGTGTTCGCGAAGGCGAGTTTTCTGAAACGAGCCAAGTGGTCACGGTCTTTACCCGTGAGCACGGCATCGTCCGGGGTTTGGCCAAGGGCGCACGCAGGAATAGCGGCTCGTTCGACGGCGGCGTTGAACTGCTCAGTCGCGGTGAACTGCTCTGGGTCGCCAAACCCGCAGGGCAGCTCTCGACGTTGACAGCCTGGACAGTCCTTTCGACCTCGCCTGCCCTGCGCAACTCCTGGACACGTTGGGCATGCGCGATGTACCTGGCTCAACTGATCGCGGCTCTGTTTCAAGAAGCCGATCCCCATCCACGCACATTCGACCGGGTGGTGCAGTTGCTCGAGCACCCCGGCCAGAAGCCCCTGGAGGATTTGCTTGAGACGCTTTGGCTCGCGCTCGATGACGCTGGCTTTCGAGTGGAACTGGACACGGACATCGTGTCGGGGGCGCAGTTGGGGACAGACAAGCCGATCTGGTTTCTCCCCGGGCGAGGCGGGTTTACGATCCAAGCGTCCGAGAACGCGTGGGGCGTTCGCGGCGGGACCTTGAACCGACTTCGTCAGATCGAGCCTGTTCGGGCCGCAGACGCGGATGCCACTCGCCGTGCGATTCGCCTGTTGCATGCGTACGCCCGTGAGATTCTCGGACGAGAACTGTCGAGTTGGGATCAACTTTCAGGTCTGGTCCGTGAGGTGGGGACCTGAGTTTTGCGATTCAGATCTGTGGCCATAGGACACCAACATCAAGCTTGGCACCCACTAGGTCGATCTTTGCTTTTGCGGGAATCCTCCCCCCATTTACGTCTGATCGAACATGCCCATGAACAGCGACCTGCTCAACCAGATTCTGAACTGCCCGGAGCTGCCGTCGCTGCCTGCCGTCGCCGCACGCATTATCGATCTGACCAGCGACGAGAATGTCTCGATCGATGAGCTCGCCTCGACGATCCAGAATGACCAGGCGCTGGCCGCGAAGGTCCTCAAGACGGTCAACTCCAGCTATTATGGGCTGCGGGCGCCGTGTTCGACAGTGCCTCGCGCATTGGTCATGCTCGGCTTGCGTCCGGTGAAGGCGCTGGCGCTGAGCTTCTCGCTCGTCTCGGCGATCGAGTCCAAGGCAGATCCGGCGTTCGATTACCAGGGATACTGGCGGCGGGCGCTCTACACGGGCATCGCCGCCAAGGCCCTGCTGGAAGCAGCCGGCAAGGAAGAGGAGGCCGACGAGGCATTCCTCGGCGGGCTGCTCCAGGACATCGGTGTGCTGGCGATGTACGCCGCCATCGGCTCGGACTATCTGGACCTGGTCGCAGAGAACGGCGTTGATCATGCAAGCCTGGGCCGGCGCGAGTTGGAGACTTATGAGCTCCAACACGCTGACATTGGCGCCATGCTCGCCGCACGGTGGAAGCTGCCCGAGCAGCTCGTCATGCCGGTGAAGTTTCACGAGCGGCCGACCGCGGCGCCCGGCTCCACCTCTCAGATCGTCCGTGCCGTCGCGCTGGGCAACCTCATCCACGATTCGTTGACCTCCGAAAACGCTGCGCCGCCCATGCGACGCGCGTACGAGCGGGCGAAGCAGTGGTTTGGCATGAACGGCGATGACGTGGACAAAGTCACGCGTCTGACAGCCGAGGGCGCAAGCGAGCTGAGCCGACTGTTCTCGATCGATACCGGCGAGAGCGTCAACGCCGACGAGGTGCTGAGCAAGGCCAGCGAAGAGCTGGAAAAACTGTCTGCAGAGAGCCCTTCGCTCGCCGCGTTCGCCGACCCCGGCTCGATCATGATCGAAACCGAGCAGATCGACGAGCAGACGGGCATCTTCAACGTCCAAGGCTTCCGATCGGTCGTGCGAAGCGCGGTCTTTGTCG
>JAJDDL010000096.1 GCA_029260335.1 Phycisphaerales bacterium
CCACAGCCCGACGGCCCAACCAAGACCACGAGCTCGCCCGAAGCGATCTCCAAGGTCAGATCGCGCACCGCGGGCGTCTTGGAGAACACCTTGCGGACGTTTCTAAGGGCCAGATCACTCATTTCAGCTCGCTCCAGCGGCTCACAAACCCAAGGAAATACGCTAATGCGCTCACGCCGGACCCCTTCAGAGCGTCTATGAGCCTATCAGGGCCTTGACCAGTCGGCACAGCCATCAGTACTCCAACCTAGTTCCTGTGTCTTTCTAGACCTGGAAGGGAAGTAGGTCACTAGATGGTCCGATGACTCGTCGAGCAACGCGCTGGAGGTGCCCTATGGCGGATCAAGGTCGCGCATATAACGAGGTCAAAGAGCTTCTGGGGAAGCTAGACCGTTCCATCGACGATGCCCGCGATAAGCGGCTGCACGGCGATCGTCCCGAACCCACGCCCCCGCCCGCACGGGCACCGGAGCCGGTGAAGCCCGATGAGCCCAACGGCGTGGTCAACCCGCCGAGACCCGGCGCAAGCAAGTACGGCAAGGCCCGTCCGCTGCGTCCGAATAACGATCAGCCGAGATGGCGCTCGACTTGAGCTAAGGAACATGGATGTTCGAAGCGCCCGCCTTGTGCGGGCGTTTTTCTTTTGTCTCGGGGGGGAGGGCACCGCGGAGGGCCGCAGAGGGCCGCGGAGTTGGGATTGGGGGAGGGGTCGGACTGGAGTCGGATATATCGCTTAGTGCATTGCTCTCGTCAAGCGCGCAGCCTGACGAGCCCGACGCGCAAGCGAGGTGTCTTGGAAGTTCCGATGCTTCGGGTGCATCCACCTCGCTCGCGCGTCGGGCTCGCAGCCTCGGGTCCGAAGGCTTGGCACATGCCGACCCGCGGCTGTGCCACCAACCGTGGCTTTGCACGGTTGGTGGTTTGTAAGACGCCAGAAGCACCAACCGCTCAAAGCAGCGGTCGGTGGCACAGCGCCAGACAACTCGCGTGGCCTTCGTCGCAGAGCCTCCTCAGACCACGGCACCAACTCAAATCCAATCCAAACCCACTCCTGACTCTGTGCCATCTGTGCCTCTGTGGTAATCCCTCTTCTCCATCAGCGCGCGCTGAAAGAGGCCCTGGCGCGAGCCTGGGCTCATCGTACTTGTCACTTGCAAGGTGCTTGGGATATCGCAGGAGCCCAGGCTTGCGCCAGGGCCTCTTTTTTTGTCACCGACGCGACTCGACCCACCTCATCACCCGCATCTCCAGGAGATCCAGGGGCAGCTCGCCGTTACTCAAGAGCACTTCATGAAACTCGCGTATGTCAAACGCGTCGCCGAGGGCTTGCTCTGCGTGCGCGCGCCATTCGCGGATCTTGAGCTCTCCGATTTTGTAGCCGCAGGCTTGGCCGGGCCAGCCGATGTAACGGTTGATTTCTGAATCTATGTTCGCGTAGCTCAGCGCGGTGTTCTCTCGCATGTACTTGACCGCCCGATCGCGGGTCCAGCCGTGGGCGTGCATGCCCGTATCCACCACGAGTCGGCAGGCCCGCCACATCTCATAGGTCAGCCTGCCGAAGTCGTCGTAGGAGTTTTCATAAAGGCCCCGCCCGCCGCGGCTGATGGGGTGCTCGCCCATTTCCAGGCCACGGCGTTCGCAATATAGCGCCCAGCCTTCTTCGAACGCGGTGAACTGGATCTCGCTTCTGAATGGATGCTGATCTTCGAGCTCCTGGGCGAGCGCGATTTGCAGGTGATGCCCCGGCATCGCTTCGTGGAGCGTCAACGCGATCATCTCGTAGCGAGGCCGTTGATCGAGCCCGACGATGTTCACAACGAAGTTCGCCGGCAGCCCCGCATCGAGCGAGCCCTGATAGTAATATCCGTTGGGCGCGTGCTCGGAGCCGAGCAAGGGGAGCGGGCGGATGCCGTAGGGCGCCATGGGCAGGAGCCGGAAGAGTCGCGCGAGCTCGCCATCGATGCGTTTGGCGATCGCGCGATACTCGCTCAGCAATGCTTGCGGATCAGTGTGATAAAAGCTCGGGTCGGTGCGGAGGAACTCAACGAACTCGCTGAACAGCGTTTGTTCATCGGGCTCACCCGCCCACTGGCCGGTTTTCTCGGCGTACCAGGGGCTGGTGCGGATGACGTCGAGCATCTCGGCTCGGATGCGCGCGACTTCACCGACGCCGATCTCGTGGATCTCGTCGGGGGTCAGGTTCGTCGTCGTGTGCTGCTGCAACGCGAGGGCGTAGATCATTTCGCCATCGCGCGCATCGCTCGCGGCGATCGAATCTCGACACGCGGGGATGTACTCTCGCTCGAGAAACCCCGCCATCCGTGCGAACGCGGGGAGGACGCCGTCGGCGATCGCGGCGTGGGCACGAGCCGCAAGCTCGCTCTCAGTTCCCACAAACGGCTTGTAGAACGGGCTCGTGGTGGGGTCGGCCAGCGCATCGTTGGACGCGATCTGCTTGCATTGCTCGACCGTGCCTTCCATTACCACCTTCGCCGGCACGCGCCCGGCGTTCATGCCGAAACGCATCTGCTGAATGTGCTGATCAACAAGCGTGGGGATCGCTTCGAGGCGCGCGACGTAGTCGGCCTGGTGCTTGGCGGTGTCCATCGGCACGCGATCGGGCAACTCGGGCAACTCGAACTGCACGCCGGCGCGCGAGGTCATGGGCGATTGCTCGGGGTAGTACGCCGCCCATTGCTCGGACATGTTGAGCTGGCGGAGCAGGAGGGCGCGGTCGATCCGGTCCGTCTCAATGAGGCCAGCCTCGTCGATTGCCTCAAGCCGTTGGATCAGGACTTGGGTCACGTTCCTGCGACGTTGCACGCCCCCCGGGCTCGCGTCGGCGAGTTTGTCATTGAACCGCAGATCGCCCTGAAGCGTCGCCCAGACCGGACTCTCTCGGCGAGTGAAGTCGAGGTACTCATCGAAGATTGCCCCAAGCTCGGGATGGCGGACATTGGCCTGGGTGACGGCGTCGGTGATCTGCGGGCTTACCACTTGCGGCTGGACGCCTGAGGCCTGGGAGGCTATCGAGAAGGCCAGGGCAGCGAATACGGCTGGAATTTCGGCGTGCTTTGGCATGGTGTTCAAGGCTAGGGGCCGAGCGCGCCGAAGTTGCCCGCGTGCGTGGGGCGCGTAGGATTCGCCCGTGCCCAAATTGGGCCAGGATCGGGATTGGTGTAATTGGTAGCACGAGGGTTTCTGGTACCCTTAGTACAGGTTCGAGTCCTGTATCCCGAGTTGAAGACGCCCCGAACGGGGCGTTTTTCGTGCGCATCTGCGCTGAAAGTGGGGGGATTGCACCGCAGAGGGCCGCAGTGAAAACTCCTATGCCTTTGCTGGTGATTCGAGGGCCCGCTCGATCAGCACGTGGGCCGCGGATCGGGCGACGTTGACCGGATGGCACGCCGGAATACTCGAGGGTCCTTGGCAAACGAGATAAGAACTGACGGCTGCGCCCTCGATCAAGACCGCGAGTTGCTCGCTCAGCAACTCAGGGTCGTTCGCGCCGCTCTGATCGCACAGGCCCCGCAGGAAGTGTGCGAGCTTGAGCTTGTGCTCGGCCGCGGCTCGGCGGATATCTGACTCCGGATCCGGAAACTCCGCCGCGACGTTCACGAACATGCAGCCGGAGAACTCGTCGGACGTGCACCAGTTCTCGATATGGTCGAATACGGCGTCAAGCCGCTCGATCGGATCGTCGGACTTGGCCTCCACGAACTCGACAAGCCGGCTCAGGAAGATCTCGTCGCGACGCTTCAGGGCGGCGACGATGAGTTCATCCTTGGACTTGAAGTGGTTGTAGAGGGTCATCCGGCTGATCCCGGCTTCCTGCAAGACCTTGTCCAGGCCCGTGGCATGGAAGCCGCTGCGTAAAAACACCCTCATCGCGGCGTCTACAAGCTGATCTTTCTTGCTGGGAGGCATTCTGAAACTCCTATCGCCGATCATGATACTGACTGATCAGTCTTATCTATAGAAACCCCTCTGGCTGTCAGATCCATCCATCTTTCAGATTATTTCTCTTGTTGGGAAATATATAGACTGATCAGTATGTATACATGATGACGGCCATACGATGGCCACCAAAAACCGGGGCGAGACGCTCCCAAGACCCTCAAGGAGACGGAAATGGCACGCATCAACCCAGTCAGTCGCGATCAGGCGGATCCCAAGGCCCAGGGGCTCCTCGATGGCGTCGAGAAAGCATTGGGCACCACGCCCAATCTCATGGCGACCATCGCCCAGTCGCCGGCATCTCTGGCGGCCTACCTCGGCTTTGGCCAGGCCCTCGGCGGCGGCGAGCTCGGCAGCAAGCTGAGAGAGCAGATCGCGGTTGCGGTCGCCGGGGCGAACTCTTGCGAGTACTGCGCCAGCGCTCACACCGCTCTCGGCAAGGGCCAGGGGGTCGAGGAGAACGAGCTCTCCAGCAATCTCGTGGGCGAGTCGTCTGATCAGAAGACGGCAGCCGCGCTGCGGTTCTCTCGGGCGATTGTCCAGAAGCGGGGCTTCGTCGGCGACACCGACCTCGACGAGGTCCGCGCTGCGGGGTTCGGCGAGGGCGAGATCGTCGAGATCATCGCGACCGTCGCGATCAACACGTTCACGAACTACTTCAACCACATCGCCCAGACCGAGAACGACTTCCCCCGCGTGGCGGTGCAAGAGCCCGCGATCGCGTAGAGCAGAACCCGTGCCGGGCGGCTTTAGCGAGCCGCCCCGGCGCTTGTGAGAGCGGTGGATCTTGGCATCACACAAAGGAGATGTGCCATGTTGAAGAGTGCACGAGTCAGAATCGCGGTCGCTGGTTTGGCATTGGGTGTCGCGAGCGTTGCCAGCGGGGCGAGCACGGGCATGATGGATGGCACATCGAGCGCAGAACTGCATGCGTCGAGCCCGGTGCGGGTTCGCAACCGGACGGTCGAGATCGATGGGCTCGATATCTTTTATCGCGAAGCCGGGCCGGTCGATGCGCCGGTGATCGTGCTCTTGCACGGTTTCCCGACGTCTTCGCACATGTTTCGGAACTTGATCCCCGAACTCGCGAGCGAGTATCGCGTCATCGCGCCGGACTACCCGGGTTATGGCTTGAGCTCTGCGCCCTCGGTCGATGAGTGGGACTACACGTTCGACAACATCACCGGCATCGTCGAGAAGCTCCTTAACAAGGTTGGCGCAAAGACGTACACGCTCTACGTAATGGACTACGGGGCGCCCGTTGGCTATCGGATTGCGATCAATGATCCCGATCGCGTTGAGGGCTTCGTTGTCCAGAACGGCAACGCGTACGAGGAAGGCCTGCAAGAGTTCTGGAATCCGATCCGCGAGTACTGGGCAGAGCCAAGCCATGAGCACGCCGACGCGTTGCGTGGCTTGCTGACTCTTGAAGCCACCAAGTGGCAATACACGACCGGCGTGCGGGAACCCGACGCGATCAGCCCCGACAACTGGCTTGTGATCCAGCCGCTGCTCGATCGTCCGGGCAA
>JAJDDL010000097.1 GCA_029260335.1 Phycisphaerales bacterium
TCGTCGATGGGCACGCATCGATCGGGAGCAACCTCAGGTTTGCAGACCCCGGCGGGCGGGTGCGCCTGGTCTCCGCAGGCGAGTTCATGAAAAGGGCCAGATCCAAGCACGCCCGCTTGAGAGAGGCAGACAAGGACCACCGTTCCAAGCGGGCGGTGCTCTGTGAGCCGCTCGGACCTTTGAGCAAGCTCAGGGGAGGCAAGCCCGTTCCCTCGCGATTCTGTTCTTCAGACAATCTCGATCAGTGTGTGTTCAACTTCTCGGGCGCGGTGACCGACGCGATGGCCGCGCGGGCCAGCGGCACCCTTTCCATGTTCCGATCCATGTGCAGGGAGTTTGAAGAGTTCGAGGTCATGCCCATCGTCAAGCTCGGCATCGCGACCGACAACGGCAGCACCGAACACATCTGGTTTGACGTGCACGACATCTCCGATGTGCACATCGACGCGACGTGCCTCAACAGCCCGTTTCGTGTTGCCAGGCTCGAAAAAGGCCAGCGCGGCAATCACTCTCTGGAACAGCTCACCGAGTGGGCGATCGTGACGCCCCTTGGTCAGATCACGCCGCGGCACCTGCATCTCGCCCGGGCGATGCGCGAGCAGGCGCCTGTGCTTCGCAAAATGATGGCCTGAACCGACTCGATCGTGCTGGCGTGTGATGAGCTCTGGTGCTTGCGCTGTGCGCCATCGGAATAGACTTGTTCGTGCCACGGAAGACACCCCAACGCGACGCAATTCACCAGGCCTTGGCCAAGGCGGGCAGACCCTTGAGCCCCCAGGAAGTCCTCGATCTGGCGAGCAAGACCACGCCCACGCTTGGCCTTGCCACCGTCTACCGCACCCTCGGCATGCTCGAAGAAGCCGGGCAGGTCGCGCCGGTGGATCTCCCAGGCGAGGCTCGGCGGTATGAACTCCAGGCGGCCGCCGACACCCATCACCACCATTTTCAGTGCGATGACTGCGGTAACGTCTACGACGTCGAGGGCTGCCCCGGCGGGATACACGACATCCTGCCCAAAGGCTTCAGCCTCCGCGATCACGAGATAATCCTCTATGGCAAGTGTGCGGCGTGTCGGTCCTGATCGATTCGTGAGATGGTGCCGTGGTTTGAGCGAGTCTTCGAGCGAAAGCCACGCTTTTGGGCAGGCTACGCCAGAGCTCCTATCGCGTGGCGTTCGTCGCAAGGCCTCCTCACACCACGGCACCGCTCTGCTTCCTCCTAACATCACACGATGGCGGACCCCCGTTCTACCCCGCGTGTAGTCATCATCGGAGGCGGCTTCGCCGGGCTCGCGTGCGCTCGATCGCTCGCAAGGGCCAGGGTCGACATCACCATCATCGACCGGCGCAACCACCACGTCTTCCAGCCCTTGCTCTACCAGGTCGCGACCGCGATGCTCAGCCCGGCGGATATCTCCGCACCCATCCGCCGGATCGTCCGGCACCAGCGCAACACCAGCGTTGTGCTCGCCGAGGTCCGCAACATTGATCCAGAGCGACGCGTCGTCGCGACTGATGAAGCCGAGATCGAGTACGACATCCTCGTGCTCGCCGCGGGCGCGCGACCCGCGTATTTTGGGAACGACGAATGGGAGCACCATGCGCCGGGTCTCAAGTCGATCGAGGACGCTCTGGAGATCCGCCGGGACTTCCTGATCGCGTTCGAGCGAGCCGAGAACGCAAGCGACCCCGCCGAGCGCCAGCGCGAACTGACGTTTGTCATCGTGGGCGCGGGCCCGACAGGTGTGGAACTCGCCGGCGCGATGATCGAGATTGCACGCGAGGTCGTGCCCCGGGACTTTCGCAATATCGACACGCGCTCGGCGAGAATCATGCTCATCGAAGCGGGCGAGCGTGTGCTGCCGGGCTTTCCCGACAAGAACTCCGCCCAAGCCGAGCGGGACTTGGGTCGCATGGGCGTCGAGCTTCGCCTCGAATCACGCGTGACCGACATCGATGACCGGGGCGTCCGCATCGGCGAGGAGCGGATCGACGCGGCCAACGTCATCTGGGCGGCCGGCGTGCAGCCGTCGTCGCTTACCGCGTGCCTCGATGTGCCCTTGGATGCGGACGGGTGCGTCCAGGTCGAGCCCGATCTCTCGATCCCGGGTCATCCGGAGATCTTCGCCGTCGGCGACCTTGCCCGGGTGATCGATTCCAAGACCAGCCAACCCGTGCCCGCGATGGCTCCCGGGGCCATGCAGATGGGCAGTCACGTCGCCCGGATCATCAAGTCCGAAGCATCGGGCTCACCCACCCGGCCTTCATTCAGATACGTCGACAAGGGGACCCTCGCGACCATCGGCCGGGGTCGAGCCGTCGCGACTGTCTGGGGCCGGTCGTTTGCCGGCTGGCCCGCGTGGCTGCTCTGGGCGTTGGTCCATGTGCGATACCTGATCGGGTTTCGCAACCGATTCATGGTCATGCTTGAGTGGGCTTGGGCGTTTGTGACCTACAAGCGGGGGGCTCGGCTCATCACGGGCGAGGAGCAGGCGAGCGCGTCCCACGGCGACCGGTGACTCCTTGGCCGTAGACTTTGGGCTGGAGGTGAACCCATGTCCGCAGCCCACGCATTCGACCGCCGCACCGACGACATCCTGCAG
>JAJDDL010000098.1 GCA_029260335.1 Phycisphaerales bacterium
CCGACGATCGCGGCAGGGGCTAAGCGCCCACTCACTCATGCGTATCTGCCACCTGCTGAGCATGGAGATTCCATCGCCGGGGCTGGAGCGAGCGATCTCGCCCGCCCAACTCATAGCGTGCAAGCACGCGATCGCATCCACGCCCGAACACGAGCACACTGTGCTGCTCTTCGGCCCCCAAAGACTCGAAGACTACGCCGCGGACCTTGGGATCCACACCACCGATCGCATCGCGTGCCCTTCCAATGACCCCACGCTCGCCCAGACCGCGCTCTCGAGGTACCTCCAGCACCGCCCGCTCTTCGACACGCTCACGTGCTGGTCCGAACGCACCCTCACGCTCTGGCAACAGGCCGCGTGGATGAACCTCGATGCCATCGGTGTCATGCTCGGTGAGGCCACCGATGCACGCGGCCTTGATGGCACGCCCATTGTCACTTTGAACCGACTCGACACAGAGTCATGGCGCGCCCGGGGCGCTGATATCCATCTCGCGACTTGCCCGCGAGACTCGATCCCGCCGAGCGACGCCGAACGCCAACGCTGGCGCAAGAGCATTGGCGCAACCGAAGGCGAGATCGTGCTCGGCGCATTCTCTGACTTCTCGCCCAACTGCAATGCGCTATGGGTCAGCGCCATACAGACCGTGCTGGAATACGCGGGCACGCCGAACATCGCGTTGGTCCCCGCCGACGTATCGGGCTGGACTCGCGCGAAGCGCATCCATCGGAACATGAGCCTCCAGAGCCCGCTCGTGCGCGTAGATGGTCCGATGCTCAAGACACTGTCCATGTGTGATCTGGCAATCACCGACGCCGGCGAACGCAAGTCCTGGCGCGGCGCAGAAGCGATGCTGATCGAACAGCTCCATGCCTCGGGCGTGCCCGTCATCGGCGGCCCCCATCTCCCAGAACTGGTCGAGATGCCCGATCTCGCTCGCGAGAACTGCCTCGGCATAAGCACCGTCCCGACGATCATGGCAGGCAGAATCTCGGCGGTCGGCCCATCACGCATGTTGTGCAGACGCCTGCGCACGTCTCTGGTCGAGCGTCCAACGCTCGACACTCCGGGCCTTGCCGATACGCTCAGCTCTATCTGGGCTCACGCCCCGGCACGCCGCCGTCCGATGGTCGCGAGTTCATAACGGAGAGTTGCAGGCCTTGGCACACCAGCGATTCCTCTTTGTTTGTCTGGGCAATATCTGCCGCAGCCCCCTCGCCGAGGCGATCTTCATCCATCGCGCCCGCGAGCAAGACCTGCTCGAATCCATGAGAATTGACTCGGCGGGCATTGGCCATTGGCACGTCGGCGGCCGCGCCGACCCACGCACTATCGAGGTCGGACGCCTCCACGGCATCGAGGTCCCGAGCATCGCACGCCAGGTCCAGGCAGCCGACTTCGAGTCCTTCGATCTCCTCCTGGCCATGGATCGCGAGAACCGACGCGATCTCCTCGCCCTGGGCTGCGAGCCAAGCCGCATCCGGCTCATGCGTTCATTCGATCCCACGCTCGCCGAGACACACGAACGCAAGCTCGACGTCCCCGATCCTTACCTCGGCGGACCCGAAGGCTTCGAAGAGATCTACCACATGCTCCAAAGAGCCTGTGAAGGCCTCTTGCAAGAAGTCTCGTCCTAGCTTTAGAAATGCAAAGTGCGCACGCATGAGCCCGAAGTGCATGCGAGGCTTTCACACCCTGCGCATGGAAGGGTTCCAGAGTCCTGAAAAGCAAGGTTCGCACACGAGTGAACCGACCCTACTTGCGATCCTCACTCGCTATTGACGCGAGACTCCCACGTCGTATCCCACCTCAAGCCGCAAGCAACCGAGGCATTTCCCGCCGCGCCGTCTCCGATGCCGCCTCAAAGCTCGTACTCGGACGAGCAATCAAGAACCCCTGCGCGTGCGATACCCCAAGCCTTCTGAGCGTCACGAGTTCATCCACCCGCTCGATCCCCTCGGCGACAACCTTGCACGCGACCCGCGCCGCAAACGCCGCGAGCGAGTTCACCAACTGCTGACGGATCGGGTCTTGGTCGATCCCGCGCACCAACTCCCGATCCAGCTTGATCCAGTCCGGGCGAATCTCCACGACTCGTCGCAGGTCCTGAGAACCCGCGCCCAGATCGTCGAGCGCGATCTGAAACCCTCGCTTGCGCAGCGTGGTAGCCGCATCGCGAATCGCCGAGGTGTCCGCGTGCGCTTCGGTCACCTCAATCACCACGCGTGACGGCGTGTGCGTCGCTCTGATCTCGTTGTCCAAGCGATCCACCAGACCCGTCTCAATGAGCGCGTCCGGCGACACGTTCAGAAAGAGCAACGCGTTGCCCGCCCAGGAACTTGTCTTGGACATGATCCGCCGCCGCGCAACAGTTTCGAGCGAGGGCAAGAGCCCCAACTCCGCTGCCGCCCGGAACATCTCCGACGCGTCTGCAAACGTTTCTCTCTCCCGCGGCCTACTCAGCGCTTCCAGCCCAATCACCTCCATCGCGTGGAGGTCGATAATCGGCTGGAAGTACGTTTCGATCGCGGATGTCTGGATGATCGAGAGCAGCGGCTCGGCCCCACTTGGGGCCTTCTCGCGTCTCCGACGACCTCGTCTGACCGGTTCTGATCTTTGCATGTCTCTCCCGCCGGGCGGCCTTAAGCATCCCGCTGAAAGGATCGGAAGATCATCTTCCAAGGTTGGCGATGGCAACCTCATTCGTGGGTTTGGGGGACGCGAACCGTCCGACTGGTTCGACTAGGGCTGGTGGTGCAGGCACTTTCTCGGGCTGGGGGATGTCCGCAGAGTCCGGATAGG
>JAJDDL010000099.1 GCA_029260335.1 Phycisphaerales bacterium
AACATCGGCGCGTCCTCGTCGCCCACGACGACCAACGCGCGACTTCTCAACTCGCTGCCAATCTGCCTTCGCACCCGGTCCGATACCACCCACACCGACCGCCGCCCGCTCGCCTCGATGGCACGCATCTGCCAACGCCACCAGTCCTCGCCATCCACGCGCATCAACGCTTTGGGTGTTCCCATCCGCGTTCCGCGCCCGCTGGCGAGCACCAAAACAACCTGTTCACGAGAGCGAGGCAAGCTCACCCGCCCGCATCAAAAGCTCGCTCGCGATCGAGACCGCAACAAGCTCCGGCTCCTTGCCCGTGTTCCCCACGCCCATCGGACAACGCACCCGTTCGATCATCTCCGCCGACACCCCGGCACCGCTCAGCCGGCTAAAGAAACACGCCCGCTTGCTCCGCGATCCGATCAACCCCACATACGCCGGCGGCAACGCAAGCAAGCCCCGCATGAGTTCAAAGTCCCGATCATGCGAGCAGGTCATCACGCACGCCATCGTCGCCTCGGGCTTGTCTCCACACAACGAGACGCCCTCGGCAAAGTCCAATACCCGCCGGGCATCCCCGAACCGCTCCTGGGAGTTCCAATCCGCACGATCGTCGACAATGACGACCTCCATCGCCGCCGGACGCAACATGCCCGCCAACGCATGCGAGACATGCCCTGCGCCGAAGATCACCACACGCTGGCGAGGCCCGATGAACTCTACGAAGACATCCACTGTGCCGCCGCAGCACTGATCCGCATCCGCGCCGAGCACAAAGTGCTCAAGCGAGTTCTCTCGCGAAGCGAAGCAGTGCTCGGCAGTGTCCTTGACCAGTTCTTCGAACTGCCCGCCGCCGATGGTCCCCACAAAGCCCTCGCTGGGCGTCCAGATCATCCGCGCACCGGAATTTCGAGGCGTGCTGCCCTTGGCGCACACGACCGTGATCATGACAAACGGCCGGCGTTCGGCCGTCATATCTCGAGCGAGTTGAAACAGATCTACCAGTAGCACGCCCAGAGGGTACCGCTCACACCGGGCCAAGGCCGCAGGCCACTCGACTTCAGTTCCGACGCCGGCGACCGCTGAGCATCAGTCCACCCAGCGCGAGCACCCCGACCGTCCCAGGCGAAGGCGTGACCTCTACCTGCCCACCGTCAAGATCCAAACTGGAGCCAACCCGGAACACCGGGAAGTCCGGTTCACGGAGCTTCTCGGCATGCCTGTCCGTATCCCTGATCGGTCGGCCATTTCGTCGGTACCGATCGTTGCCAACATTCGGCGAATTTCTCGGTTCACTACCAATCTGCGGAATGTGATCCACGTTCCGGCCCTGATTGGTGTGGTGCACCGGCGGGGTAGGAAGATCGGGCGGATCGGCAAATGTCTGCGTCGCCACCAATCCCAATACGACTGCTGCAAAGCGGTTCATAGCCAGCCCCTTCACGACACAAATCCTGCTGATTCAAGGATACGCCATCCGGTAGGCCGGAAGGCCGGGAACCGTCCCATGGTTCCAACGAGTACGCCAATGTCCTCACTGTCCATCAGCCACGGACCTTCGCTCACCTCAGACGTCGGCCCAGACCGCCGCCGAGCGTGCTCGAGTGTGAAGGCACGCTCACGCAGCGCCCAGTTATCCAGCTTCATCGCGATGTCATGGGCCTTGTTGGTCAACACCGCCAACGGCTGCTGCGCTTCCTCGGCATCCATGTGACCCAGCGCGATGTTCGCACCGATCACACACCACCAGCCGAAACTCTCCAGAAGATCGCCCGAATACTCTTCGTCCAAGTCAACTGCCATATCAAGCATGGCCATGACAGTGTCAATCGCCGATGCGGCCGAGACCGTCCCAAGCTCGACGTCGACCTCCAGCAGCGCCGCCTTGCACGTGTGCGCGACCGCCGTGAACGCCTCGTTGACATCGGTCTCGGCGAGTTCCTTGTAAGACGCAAACGCCTTCT
The DNA here is from genome assembly GCA_029260335.1 of Phycisphaerales bacterium. Lineage (GTDB taxonomy): Bacteria > Planctomycetota > Phycisphaerae > Phycisphaerales > UBA1924 > S146-42. The sequence continues at coordinate 1,956 of JAJDDL010000099.1, forward strand.
CAAGATCCACCCGAGCCAACTCCGCCAGCGCCCGTCCGTCGTTCGAAACCGTCTGCAACATCCGTCGCCGTGTATTCCCGCGGACATACAGGGCATACGCAAGCGTCAACTCGTCATTGGGATGCTCAGGCTCGCGCGAATCCAACTCCGCGATGATCTCGTTGGCGATCGTCCTCGCCTCGGTGAGATTCCACAACGAGTAATGAGCGTTCGCAAGGTTCGAGCGAAGCATCAACTCCTGCCATCTCGGCAAAGGCCCTTGCTCCAAACCCTTGTGAATCGCCTCGAGTGCGTTCTGATATCGACCAAGCCCGTCCCAGCCGCCGTACTCGCGGTTGCACGCCAGCGCGTGCTGTTCGGGACGCTTGGCCACCGCCTGCGCTCGGCAGGCCAGATCGACCATCTCCTGAAACGCACCGCGGCGATGGGCTTCCATCGCGTGGGCATCCAGCGCGTCAAAGCCGGACCTGGACTGATGGGTCGTCATCTCTTCGGTGGGTCCCACGATGAATGCCACGACATCGCCCACAGGCGTGCCGAGCAAATCCGCCAATGCCACAACGAAATCAAGCTTGGGATTCCCACTCTCAGGCACGAGCTTGGTGGGGTCTCTGCCAAGCGCCTTCGCAAGACGCCGCTTGGACCAACCCTGGGCAGCACACGCTATATCGAGCAGTCGCTCAAGTCTCTTCCTTCGATCGGCATTCTCGGTCACCCGAACTTCCTCCCGAACCCCCGGGAGGCGAGTGCCCCGCGGAGATTACAACATCCGTTCCACCCCTCAACGCGATACGGCGGTTCCGCAGTAGGGTTCCTGCCTTCTTGGACAATCTCATCGGGATTGCAAAAGTCCGAGAAAACCCACTCTTCCACACGTTTCGCAGGGCTTTGCGCCCCGAAGCGGATATCGTGCCCACACTTTGAGTGGAGGGCCCCATGTTCATCCGAATCTGCGTTTTCCTGCTTCTGGTTTCGATCGCAAGAGCCACGCTCGCTAGCCCGCCTCCCGGCTTTGAGCCCCTCGTCCAGGGCCGGGACCTCACCGGCTGGTGGGGACTCGGCACCGAGGACCCAAGGAGGTGGATGGCCCTGAGCGAGGAGCAACTCGCCGCCAAGAAAGCCGCCAGCCTCGAGGACATCAACGCCCACTGGCGCATTGAAGGCGACGAGCTCATCAACGACGGCCATGGCCTCTTTCTCACAACCGACAAGCACTACGCCGACTTTGAGCTGCTCTTGCAGTACAAAACCGTCGAACTCGCCGATTCGGGCATCTACCTCCGCGCCTGCCCCCAGGTCCAGATCTGGGATTCCCGCGAAGCCGGCGGCAAGTGGAACATCGGCGCCGATAAAGGCTCCGGCGGACTCTGGAACAACTCGCCCGGCACCGCCGGCAAGGACCCCATCGTCCTCGCCGACAAACCCTTCGGCCAGTGGAACGACGTCCGCGTCCGCATGATCGGCGAACACGTCAGCGTCTGGCTCAACGACCTGCTCGTCGTCGATCACGCACGCATGGAGAACTACTTCGATCGCTCCAAGCCCGTACCCAGCGCTGGACCCATTCAACTGCAAACCCATGGCGGTGAGATCCGCTGGCGGAACCTGTTTATTCGAGAGCTTTCTCCCGCTGAGGCAAATCGCGTCCTCTGGTCTCGATTGGATCCCAAGACCCATACGGTCTTCAACGGCCGGGACTTTGACGGATGGCAAGGCGCAACCGAAGGCTACGAAATCGTCGACCACGCCCTGCGATGCAAGCCCGGCTCCGGCGGCACGCTCTTCACCACCGACGAATACGCCGATTTCAAGGCGAGCTTCGAGTTCAAACTCCCCGCCGGCGGCAACAACGGCTTAGCCATCCGCTACCCGGGCCAGGGCGACCCCGCCTACGCCGGCATGTGCGAGCTCCAAGTCCTCGATAGCGAAGACCCCAGATACGCCAACCTCGACCCACGCCAATACCATGCCAGCGTCTACGCCCAAGCCCCCGCGCATCGCGGCTATCTCCGCGAGCCCGGCGAATGGAACTTCCAGCAAGTCACCGTCCGAGGCTCACGCATCACCGTCGAGCTCAACGGCACACGCATCCTCGATCAAGACATCACCGAGATCACCGACTTTCTCCACGGCGAAGACAAACACACCGGCCGCAACCGCACATCCGGCTACTTCGGCTTCGCCGGCCACGCCGACCCCGTCGAGTTCCGCAGTATCCGCATCCAACGCCTCGACTAGGCCCCACGAGCTCGAACGCAAGCGAGGTCCCCCGTGCCACTGACCGCTCAAGGCAGCGGTCAGTGCGAACTCATCCGCAGCTCCCAACAACCCAACGTCTGGATCCCGCTCCCCTTAATCCCCCAACGGATACGCCACCGCCTCAAACCCCTCCACAGGCACCCCCGTGCGGTATGACTCCAAAATCGCCTCGCGATAATCCGCCAAGTACGCAAGCATCTCCCAATCCTCGCGATCATGCTTGTACCCAAACGTCTCGGCGTATGTCTCCATCATCGGATCTCCATCCACGAGATTCCGATAGAGCATGACCGCAACACTCGTCCGCTCCGACCCCGCGCCACAGCACACGAGCAAAGGCCACGCCTGCTCGTCGGTCATGACCCGCAGCGCCTGCACGTAGTAGTTCGGATTCCCGGTCCCATCTCCGATCAGACTGAACCGAAACCGCTGCACGCCCAACTCTTCTGCCACATCTTGCGTCCAGGCCTCACGCTCTGAATCCGGATCAAACGCACCCAGATCCAAGATCGTCCTAACCTCCCGATCCTCAATCAGCGAGCGCAAGGCCCGTTCGGTGAGCCGACCCGATCGATAGATTTGACCGTCAACAACAACGCCGAAGTTGCGAGGAAACAGCTCATGGCGAATGACCTTGTGCCAGAGCACCGCGCCCCCTCCGGCCAACGCCGCGAGCAGCACCCCGACAAGCACGACTTGTCGTATCGCAGAGCGTGATCGCGAATCCGAGCCACCGTGTTCATCTTCCATCGATTCCAAGCTCCCATCCCTCTCGACAGTCTTCTGCGCACCCCGAAACACAAATCCGCACACGAAGATCGCAACCGCCGCACCCATGACCACATCGCTCGGATAATGCGCCCCAAGCATCACACGCGAGACCCCGACCACGCCAATCAGAAACCACACCAGCCCTCGAAGCCTGGGGTACATCCAAGCCAGAAACAGCCCGAGCACCACCGCAGCCGCCGTATGACTCGACGGCATCGACCACAAATCCGACGAGATCCCCGAACCCATCTCCCACGCATGCCGGGGCCCGATCTCCTCGTTGATCGAATATGTCCCCCAAGGAAACAGGAACCGCCACGGCTCGTCAAACTGAGGCCTCGGCCGCCCGATCCCCATCTTCAATCCCTGCACGACCAGAAACGCCAGCCCCGCCGCGATCCCCAGCCGCACGCACCCGCGCAGCCTCCGAGGATCCAAAAGCGCGATCAGGATTACCACAAAGATCACCGTGCCAAGATCCCCAAACTGCTGCCACGTCTCCAGGGCCCGCTTGAGATCTCCGCCCAGCTGTTCCTTGCCCGCGATCGCCGCCTTGCTGATTTTCCCATCAAACGGGATCAACCCAAGCCCGACAACGCCCAGACAGGCCGGCACGAGCCATCGACGCCTGCTCCGGGCGGTATAGTCGCCGCTCATGGGATCGGCCGCCACGGGCGCATCATCACAACGATCGCGAGGCTGGTTCGGCTCGCCGCTCGGTGCATTGGCATTACTTGCCTGGTGCTCGCTGCTGTTCATTCCGGGATTCTTCTCGCTGCCGACAATCGATCGCGACGAGGCCCGCTTCGCCCAGGCAAGCCGTCAGATGCTCGAATCGTATTCGGTCCGAGGCTGGGTCGTCCCAAAGGTCCAGGAGCGAGAGCGGCTCAACAAGCCGCCCATGATCTACTGGACTCAGGCGATCTCCGCTGGCGCCCTCACCGGCTGGGACTCCGCTCGTGACGCCATCTGGATGTATCGCATCCCCTCGCTCCTGGGCGCGATCATCACCGTCCTGGCGACCTGGCGCATCGGCTGCGTCCTGTTCCCCGGCGTCGTGGGTGCCCGAACGGGCCTGCTCGCGGGGTTCCTTATCGCGGCCGCGCCGATCTTCGCGTGGGAAGCCCGCCAGGCCCGCGCCGACCAACTGCTGGTCATGTGGACCACGCTCACCATGTGGCTGCTCGCCTCGGCGTGGATCTCACGCGATCAAACCCAACCCTGGATTCGCACAACTCTGCTCTGGCTCCTCATCGCCCTCGGCATCCTCACCAAGGGCCCAATCACGCCCATGGTGGGGGGGCTCGCGATCCTCGCGCTCTGCTGGTGGACACGCTCGGCTCGCTGGACATTCCGACTCCGGCCCATCACCGGCGTGCTCATCATCCTCACAACCGCCTTGCCATGGGTCATCCTCGTCGGTTCCGAAGTCGGCGTCGGCCACTACTGGTCCATCGTCTTCGACGAAATCCTCGGCAGAAGCATGACCCCCAAGGAAGGCCACTCCGGCCCGCCCGGCTACCACACCCTGCTCATCTTCGCGCTCTTCCTGCCCGGTGCCATGCTCCTTGGTGCCGCCATCTGGCGCACTGTCGCCCGAACCCTTTGCCTCCCCAAACCGAAGAACAATCCAACAGGTTTGCCGCGCCGAGTCTTGAGTGTCGTCGCACGCCTTCCGAAGACCCGCGCCTCCGGCAAGCACGACGCCGAGATCTTCCTCCTCGCCTGGATCCTCCCAAGTTGGGTCGTCTTCGAGCTCGTGAGCACCAAGCTCCCGCACTACACCATGCCGCTCTACCCCGCCCTCGCCCTGCTCACCGCGCGTTGCATCTACGCCACCGCCGGCGGCTTCGTCGAAGGCCTCGACCGAGGCATCGCCCGCATCGGCATCCGCAGTTGGGTCATCGGCGGGCTCATGACACTCGCTTTGGGTCCGGTCGTCTTGATGATCCTCCTCAAGGGATTCGAAGGCCTCAACGCGATCGTGGTCACCGCTCTTGCGGCTGCCTCGGTCATCGCGTGCATCCGCGCATACCGGATGGTGCGCATGGGCGATCTCAAGCAAGCCCAAGCCATCGGCCTCGCCATCGCCGCAGTCTCCATGGTCTCTTTGCTCGGCTTGATATTGCCGCTCGGCGACCGGATCTTCGTCAGCCAACGCCTCGCCAATGCAATCCATGAAATAGACCCAGAGCAAGCCCTGCCGCTTGCCGCGGTCAAGTTCCACGAAGACAGCCTCGTCTTCAACACCCACGGCCGCGTCCAGCGCATCGACGAAGACCAACTCGAATCGTGGCTCGCTGCAAACCCCGACTCGCTCGTTGTGTTGCCCGCGAACATCGCCGCCGAACGCCAAGAACTCAAGGCCCACGCATGGATCGCCGGTTACAACTACTCCAAGGGCAAGCACGGCTTGTGGGTAGTCGCCCGATCGAGTCCATAGCAAACGGTGCCGTGGTATGAGCGAGTCTTCGAGCGACATGCCACGTCAATCGCGCGGCTACGAAGGAGTTCCCAGCTCAGACGTCGATCTCACTGGCCAGGCTCTCACTCGATCCCTGCCGACGCTCATGAGGCGATCCGACCCGTCGCACGACCCCATCCTCGAGCCGCAGGATCACATCCCCCAACCGCGCCGCCTCGTTCGCGCTATGCGTCACATGCAACGCCGTGACGTTCGATTCTGAACGAACCAGTTCCAGCGCCCCGTATAGCTGCTCGCGTGTGTCATCGTCCAGCGCACTCATCGGTTCATCGAGCAGCAAGACCTCAGGTTCAAACGAGAGCGCCCGGGCCATCGCAACCCGCTGGCGTTCTCCGCCGCTGAGCCCCCGTGCACGCCGCGCAAGCAACGGCTCAATCCCAAGCATGCTCGCTAACTGCTGCACCTGCTTGCGCACCCGCCGCCGGCTCCACCCACGAAGCCGCATCGGCATCTCGATCTGGCGACGGACGGACATCGTCTCAAAGACCGATGCCTCCTGCGGCACATATCCAATGCCACGCCGAGCCGGGTCCAGCGTTTCCACATACCGCTCGGCCAGCCGGATCGATCCGGAGTCGATGCTCCGCAATCCGCAAATCGCCTCGAGCAATGACGTCTTGCCGCTCGCGGTGGGCCCCATCAAGACGCCGTACGCGCCGGTCGGCACGCTCAGCTTGATCTCTCGCAGAGAGAACAGGCCGCGGGTCAGGGAGACTCCCTCAAGGCGGATCATCGAATCATTCTATCGCCCATCTATCGAGCAGTTCCCGCCGCGCCGCACAACCTCGCCGCGATCAGCGCCCCAATCGCCAGTGCCACCAGCACAATCGCCACCGCCATCGCCCGCCCAAGCTCGCCTGTGCTGAACTCCAGGTAGATCGTCGTCGGCAGCACCTCGGTCTTCATCCGCGTCATGCCCGCAAACACGAGCACGGGCCCAAACTCCCCGAGCGATCGCGCCCACGCGATCGTCCCCGCCGCCACGATCCCCGGCCGAGCCTCCGGCACCGTCACCGTCCGAAACGCCCGGGCCCTGCTCCTCCCAAGCGTCCGCGCCACATCCTCATGCCGAGGATCGATCTGATCAAAGGTCGCCCGC
>JAJDDL010000100.1 GCA_029260335.1 Phycisphaerales bacterium
GCCGGGCTCGATGAGGATCTCACCGAATCCGCCAACGCCATCAAAAAGACCATCACCGAGATCGAGAACGAGATCCTGCAGACCAAGTCCAAGAGTTCCCAGGATCCCCTGAACTTCCCGGTCAAGCTCAACGACAAGATCGCGGCCCTGGTCTTCCAAGTCGACAGCGATTTCGCCCCCACGCACCAGAGCTACGACGTCTTCGAGCACCTGAAAAAGCTGCTCGATGTCCAACTCGCCCGGCTCGAAACCGTGCTCGAGGACGATGTGCCAGGATTCAACGACCTGGTGGCCGATGCGAGCGTCCCCGCGATCGTCTTGGATGACCCCGAGTAGGAGTGACCAGGGAAACCCCGAGGGCCGCTGAAAATCTCGACTGCAATCGCATCGTATTCTCGGTCCTTCGTAGACCCTGGCCGCGATTCGCCCGATTGACCCAATCCCGTCCGCAACCCCTTGGGTGCGGCACCGTTATCCGCTAGCATCGAAATGTCGGGCTTGCCGACGCGGAGGGAGTAGCGCATGCGTTCTTTGATTCGTGACGTGCGTTGGGCGATCGCGCCCTGCGCCTTGATGGTCCTGCCCACACTTGCCGGCGGCCAAACTGTCGACCCCGAGTGGGTCAAAGCCTTCAACTGGCGTTCGATCGGCCCGGCGAACATGTCCGGCCGCATCGTCGACCTCGACGTCCACCCGAGCGACCACTCGCTCTGGTTCGTCTCCACGGCCTCGGGCGGTCTGCTCAAGACCACCAACGCCGGCGCGACTTTTCAGTACCTCTTCCAGGACCAGTCCACGATCTCGATCGGCGCAGCCGCGGTCGCAGCGAGCGATCCGGAAATCGTCTGGGTCGGCACGGGCGAACAGAACCCACGCAACAGCTCCTCCTGGGGCGACGGCGTCTACAAGAGCACCGACGGCGGCGAGACCTGGACCCACATGGGTCTCAAAGAAACGTTCATCACGGGCGACATCCTCATCCACCCCGAGGATCCCAACACGGTTTACGTCGGCGCGATGGGACGCACCTGGGGCACCAACCCAGAACGAGGCCTCTACAAAACAACCGACGGCGGCGAGAACTGGGAGAAGATCCTCTACGTCGACGACACGACTGGCGTCATCGATCTCACCATGCATCCCGAGGACCCCGACGTCTTGCTCTGCGCGACGTGGGAACGCATTCGCGATGAGTTCGATACCAACGATCCCAAGAAACGCCACGGCCCGGGCTCTGGCCTTTGGAAGAGCACCGACGGCGGCGAGAGCTGGAAGAAGATCAACGAAGGCCTGCCCACGGTCAACTTGGGCCGTCTCGGCATGGACTGGTCGCTCTCTGAAGAAGACACGCTCTACATGCTTGTCGACACCGAGCAGATCGGTTCCGGCGGCACCGAAACTCCCGCGTTCCTGGGTGTTTCGTCCAACGACGCCGACGTCGGCGCTCGCGTGACCAATGTCACCGACGAAAGCCCCGCCGCGACCGCGGGCCTCGAAGACGACGACATCATCATCGAGTTTGCAGGCGAGAAAGTGCTCTCCAGCGGCGATCTCTCGGGCAAGATCCGACGCCAGGCCCCCGAAGCCGAGGTTGTCGTCGCCGTCGTGCGTGACGGCGAGATCATGGAGTTCGACGTCACGCTCGAAGAGCATCCGGACCCGGACGCCAAGCCGTTCCAGTCCGACCTCGACGGCCAAGCCCCCAACGTGGGCGATCAGCAGGGCGCCGACGCCTTCCAGACCGGCGGGCTCTTCAAGAGCACCGACGCTGGCGATTCCTGGACGCGCGTCAACAGCATCAACCCCCGCCCGATGTACTTCTCCAGGGTCGCGATCGATCCGCACGACCCGACCTACCCCAGGGCCGCGGGCGTGCAGCTCATGCGTTCGCTCGACGGCGGCGAGACCTACACACGCGACGGCGGCCCGGGCGTCCACGCCGACGGGCACGCGTTCTGGATCGATCCCAACGACAGCCGCCATGTCCTACACGGCACCGACGGCGGGCTCTATGAATCCCACGATCGCGGTGCAACCTGGTACCACCACAACCAGCTCGCCCTCGGCCAGTTCTACCACGTCACCACCGACAACCAGCCCCTTTACAACGTCTACGGCGGCCTGCAGGACAACGGCTCCTGGGGCGCGCCCAACCGCACCCGTTCGTTTTCGGGTGTCGACAACACCGACTGGTTCCGCATCGGCGGCGGCGACGGATTCATCTGCCTCGCAGACCCCGAGGACCCCGACCAGCTCTACATGGCCAGCCAGAACGGCGGCATCCGGCGCAGCAACCTCCGCACCGGCGAATCGCGCAGCCTTCGCCCCAGGCCCGAACGCGGCAGCGACATGTCCTATCGCTTCAACTGGAAGACACCCTTCGCGCTGAGCAACCACAACTCCAAGATCTACTACGCCGCAGGCAACTACGTCTTCCGCTCCATCTCCAAGGGCGATCGCATGAAGCGCATCAGCCCCGAGATCACCCGCACCAACCGTGGCACAGCCACCGCTTTCAGCGAGTCACCCGCCAATCCCGACGTGCTCTACGTCGGTACCGACGACGGCGCGTTCTGGACGACTGATTCCGGCGGCGAAGAGTGGACCAACATCATCTACCCACGCGAGCCCGATCCCGTCAGGGAAGAGGACGAAGAAGCCGCGACCGAGGAAAGTGACGAAGCCAACGAGGCCGCCGAGGCATCGGTCGAAGAGCCCGAAGCCGAACCCGAGGCCACCGAACCGCGTCGGCCCGCTCGCACCGAGCGCCCGACCACGACCGACCGACCCGCGACCGCCCGCCGTGGCGGAGGCGCAAGCGGACAAGGCCAACCCGGCAACCGCGCTGGAGCCATGTTCGACAACTTCGATCAGAACGGCGACGGCAAGCTCTCACGCGATGAGATCCCCGAACGCATGCGTGAGTTCATAGGCGATGCCGACAAGAACGGCGACGGCTCGATCTCGAAGGAAGAACTCCAATCCGCCATGCAAGGCGCCGGACGTCGCGGAGGAGGAGGCGGTGGCGACCGCGCCGCAGCCGACCAACCCGCGCGTGAGGGCCAAGAACGCCGACGCCCACTCCCCCGAGCACGTCAGGAGCAACCCGCCGAAGAGACCCAGGAATCGGCAGAGCCCGCGAGCGATGACCCCATCGCCGGGTCTTGGACACTCATGACTTCGAGCCAGTTCGGCGAGAGCGAGACCGCGATGGAGATCATGCGAGCCGAGGATGGCTCTCTCTCGGCGCGGATCTCAAGCGATTTCCTCGATGAGAAGACAGACAAGGTCGAGTTCGACGCCGAGACCGGCAAGCTGACCTTCTCGTTCGACACCGACTTCGGCAGTGCCGCCGGCAGCGCACAGGTCGAAGGCGACTCGATGACCGGCTCGTTCAGCTTCAACCAGGGCCAGTTCGAGACCGAGTTCGAGGGCACGCGGCAGCGCGAGCAATCGGCAGAAGAAGGCGGCGCGACACTCGACACGCTGATTCCCGGCCCAGGCCGATTCAGTTCGATCGAGGCTTCCCGCTACAGCGCGGGCCGCGTCTACGCGACCATCGATCGCCACTACTACGACGACACCGCCTGCTACGTCGTCATGTCCGACGACAACGGCGAAACTTGGACGAGCCTCTCCGATGACCTGCCCGATGGTTCGGCACGCGTCATCCGCGAGGACATCGTCAACCAGAACGTGCTTTACCTCGGCACCGAGTTTGCCCTGCACATCTCCATCGACCGAGGCAAGACCTGGACCAAGTTCAACAACAACCTCCCCACCGTCGCTATCCACGAGGTCGCCCAGCATCCCATCAGCGGCGACATCGTCGCAGGCACACACGGCCGAAGCCTCTGGGTCACCGACGTCTCTCCCATCCGCGCGATGAACGAGCAGGCCATGAACGCGCCGGCGTACCTGCTCCAGCCCGCGAGCGTCATCCGCTGGCACAACCTTCCCGGCGGCGGCAACGTCGGCGGCGTCAGTTTCTTCCAAGGCGGCAACCCGCCGTCGGGTGCTCGGATCGCCTTCATGCTCAACGGCGTGCGCAATGCCAAGGTCACGATCCTCGACGCCGCGGGCAACACCATCCGCACCTTCGCCGAGATCGACGCCAAGGACGGATTCAACTGGATCGACTGGGACCTTCGCCGCGACGCACCGCAAGGCCGCCAGGGCGGCGGACGATTCCGCCGAGGCCAGTCGGTGCCAACAGGCTCCTACCGCGTCGTCCTCGAGGCTGGCGGCATCACCATGGAACGGGCGCTGACCGTCAAGCCCGATCCAGACTATCGCGACTGAGTCTTTCAACTTCAAAGAACAAGGGCGTGCTCCTTGCAGGAGCACGCCCTTTTTTCATGGTTCCACAATCGAGTTCTGCCGACAGCGAACTCTCTGGCTCGCTTCATGCGCAACCGATCTACGCCGCGGCTTGTGCGCCGTTGTCGGATGCTTCGTGTGTGCTTGCCAGACGGGGCGTTGCCGCCTCGGCCGCCCAAGTCGCCCCGAGCCTCTCAAGCACACCGATGACCCCCAGGAACATGAATATCGCCCCTCGTATCAGAGAGTCGGATACTGCCTCGTCCTGCACAGCGCTGTTCATGGCATCGCGGAACTCTTGCATCCTTGCCGGCTGTCCTGCGCCGTAGGGATTCAGATAGTTCAACCCCGGTCCAGACTTGAGCCCGTACACATGGGCGATGGCCCGCGCGATATATCGCCCCCCACTGATGCTGCCCTCCTGCACGTAGTGCATGCCAAGGACCGTCGAAGCGTCGCTCACGGGAAGAAACGCCTCGATCGATGCCACTAGCGCATTAGTCGCCTCAGAGGGCTCGCCCACCGGCTGTCCGATTGCCTGCAGATCGGCGAGGATGAGTTCCTCTCGAAACTGCTCTTTCTTCAGCACCCCTCGAAGCGGCTCGGCGTCCTGGTAGCTCCGTATCGCCGCCTCCAGCGACCGGTGCAGGTGCAGCATCTGCGAGAGGTAGGCCCCATAGGCCTCGATCGGCAACTGACCATCCATCATCGAATGGAGGAAATGGTGTCGCTCGGCTTGCTTGTGCAACACTGCTGTTTCGGCCTTGACCTTCTCGCCAATGGTCATTCGCTTGCTCCTTGAAGATGTGTAGCCAACTGTCCGCCACTCGGCGGGGAACTCACTATCGAGTCAATTAACTCTAGCTTGTAGTCTTTTATGGTGAGAACTGGCCGAGCCATTGCAACTGAGTGGTCCCCCTTGGTGATTTGTCATGAGTGGCGTCGAACCTTGCACGATCGCCCTCTGCATCATCCCGTTCCTGCCGGCAACCAAGGAACGCTCCGCTGGGGCTCTATCCTCTCTCCATGCCCATAGATTTCCTAGACGAACTGCAATGGCGAGGCCTGCTCCACCAATGCACCGATGAGCAGGCTCTCCGCGCCCACCTCGCAGACCCCCAGAGCAATCCACGCTCGGCCTATACGGGCTTTGACCCGACCGCCGACAGCCTCACCATCGGCAACCTCGTCCCGATCATGCTCCTGGTCCATTTCGCCCGTGCCGGGCACACGCCGATCGTCGTCATGGGCGGCGGCACCGGGCTCATCGGCGATCCCTCGGGCAAGTCCGCCGAGCGTCAGCTCCAGACTGAGGAAACCGTTCGCGGCTTCGTCGACGCCCAACGCCCAATCTACGAAAACGTCTTTCGCGGAGCCGCGGCGTATGGCGATGCGCAGATCCCCTCGCCGCGCATTCTCAACAACCTCGATTGGCTCGCCAAGCTCGGCTTCGTCGAAGTCCTGCGCGATGTCGGCAAGCACTTCAGCGTCAACATGATGATCCAGAAAGACTCGGTCCGCGACCGACTCCACGAGCGCGAACAGGGCATCAGCTACACCGAGTTCAGTTACATGATCCTCCAGTCCTACGACTTCTGGCGCCTCTATGAGCACGAGGGCGTCACACTCCAAGCCGGCGGATCAGACCAATGGGGCAACATCGTCGCTGGGGCGGACCTGATTCGACGCAACATCGCCGCGTTTGGCGCAAGCGAAGACCATCAGCCCGACGCCTTCGGCCTCACCGTCCCCCTTGTCACCAAGACCGACGGCGGCAAGTTCGGCAAGACCGAATCCGGCGCCATCTGGCTCACCGCCAATCGCACAAGCCCGTACGCCTACCACCAGTTCTGGCTCAACACCTCCGACGACGACGTCGTCCGCTTCCTCAAGATCTTCACGCTCCTGCCCAAGGACGAGATCGACCGACTCACCGACGAGGTGCAAACCAACCCCGGCGCTCGCGAGGCCCAGAAGACACTCGCCCATCACGCGACCGCGCTGCTCCACGGCGAAGACGAAGCCGTCGCCTGCGAGCGCGCGGCCAAGGCGCTGTTCTCAGGCGAGATTGCCGATCTCCCCGAGGCCACCCTCCGTGCCGTGCTTGCCGAAGTTCCCAGCAGCGACCATTCCGTGGCGAGTCTCGAAGGTGATGGAGTTGCGACGCTGGATCTGCTCATCGAGACCGGCCTGGCATCGAGTAAGCGCCAAGCCCGCGAGTTCCTGGCCGCGGGCTCGATCTCGATCAACGGTCGCAAACTCGATGGCGAGGCGAATCTGGGCTCGTCCGACCTGCTCCACGGCTCCCTGATCGCAATTCGCCGGGGCAAGAAGGCCTGGCACCTGACGCACTGGTCCTGATTCCTGGCTTCTGAGCGAGGTTTTGCAGGTCTACCGACAGCGACCAGAGGATTCCCTTGCATGGAAATCAGGATTCTGTTACCATGCATTCTGAGAATCTGCCCGGGCAAACCCGCCTGGGCCCAGCGTGCGGCCATGCGGGCTCGCCCTGTCAAGGAGCGACGCCATGCCTACCGCATCAGCATTGCTGGACCGCAAGGGTCGCGATGTAGTCACCATCGAGCCCTCCCAAAGCGTCCATGAAGCCGCCCAGGCCATGAACAAGGCCCATATCGGCTCGCTTGTGGTCGTGGAGAATGGCAAGATCGTCGGCATCCTCTCCGAGCGCGACATCCTCACCCGGGTCGTCGCGATGGACCGAGCACCAGACCGAACAACGGTGCGAGTGGTCATGACGCCAAACCCAATTGTGGGGACCGGCCAGTCCACGCTCGACGAGATCCGCCAGGTCATCCGGTCCGAGCGGATTCG